>SBHJ01000183.1 GCA_006226465.1 Alphaproteobacteria bacterium
GCGATCTATCACAAGTCCATCGGCGATCGCCACGATGTCCTGATCGGCTGAAACCAGCCCGACAAGATGGATCGAGCCCCGGATCAGGTTGAAGGTGAGACCAACGGCTTCAACCTGGCGTTGCAAGTCGATCAAATCCGGCGAAGTGCCTTCGCACAGGCACACCACCCGTTCGCAGCCAAGCTCGCGGGCCAAATCTACCTGCCAGGCGATGACCGAACGACCGCCGATCCGCTGAAATGCTCGCAGGGCGCCATCAGGCGTGCGTTCAACGCTCGATAACAGGGCTATTCGCAATTGGCGTGATTCCATGCGGCGGGTGAGCCGGATGTGTAAGCCATTCGCCGGGCACAAGCCAAGCGTCGAGCGGCATCGCTCAACCGATTATCGAACGGAAGCGGTCAACCGGTTCAGGATTGCATCGATATGCCGGGTCACTGATGGCTCGCCTGGTGCGCAGTTCAGGGCCGCTTCAGCAGCATCGCACAGTTCGTCGGCCTGGAAGCTGGCGGCAAGTCCCTTGAGGCGCATGGCCGCAACCGTCCAATTCCCGTCACAACGCGATCGTTGCAAAAGGTCCAGTTGCCGCCGCGCGCTGTCGATAAATGCCGTGCGAAGCTCCGCCATCAGCACAGCATCATCGCCTGCTGCAGCGGCTAAAGTCGCATCAAGGGCTCCGCATTCATATGCCATGTGGAGACCATTAGATGCGCCGAAGTTAAAACCGGGTTTAACATGAAGTAATTTCCGCTAGACTCCCCCAATGACCGGAGGATCGCATATCCGGGCCATTGGCCCCGAAGGCGCGCAAGACGCGAATGTTCAGTCTGCTCAGGATACTCAGGAGGAGCCGCTATCGCTCGAACCCGCCTGGGAGGAAAGTTGGGTCGAAGATGAAGCGCCAGCAAAACCGCGTTTCACCTGGGTGATGCCCGCATTGGCGTTTGCGGCCGTTGCGGGGTGGACAGGTTTCTATGTTTGGGCGCTGCGTGAGGTCTTGATGGCCGGAGGCACCCCCACACAATGGGTGGGCTGGATCATCAACTGGTCGGTGCCGGTGTTGCTGGTCATCACGCTATGGCTTTTGGCCATGCGAACCAGCCATCGCGAAGCCGGCCGATTTGCGGATATGGCTGCGCAATTGTCGCGAGAGGCGGCCCAGCTCGAAACCCGGCTGCTCGTAATCAATCGCGAACTCAGCCTGGCAAGGGAATTTCTGGGCTCGCAATCGCTCGAGCTCGAATCGCTTGGCCGCGTTGCGAGCGAACGGCTCTCCACTCATGCGCAAGAGTTGAAAGGCCTGATTCACAGCAACGGACAACAAATCGATTCGATCGCAAGTGTCAGCGATACTGCTTTGCAAAACATGCAGAAATTGCGTGATGATTTACCGGTGATTGCCAATTCCGCCCGCGATGTCTCGAACCAGGTGGGCAATGCAGGGCGGACCGCGCATGAGCAATTGGACAAGCTGATCGGTGGATTCCAGCGACTCAATGAATTCGGCGTTGCCAGTGAACGCCAGGTCAATGCGCTGACGGGTACCGTCAAGGAGACGCTCGACACCTTCGAGCAGCAGGTCGCCAGTCTCGATCAACTGGCAGAGCAGAGGTTCACGGCGCTCAAGCAAAAGAGCGAGGAATTCCGCGTCGATCTGGATGGACGCGAGATCGATGCGCTGGCGGCTATGCGCCACCGGGCGGATGAATTGAAGTCCGGTATCGTCGTGCTCCGCGAGCAGATCGAAGAGGAAGAAGCGCAGAGCCTGGCAGCGCTCCGCGCGCATATGGAAGGCCTGCGGTCAGAAGAACTGCAATTGTCTGAGGCGCTACGCGATGCAGAAGCGAGCGCATACAAGGCGCTTGAGGAAGCTAGGGACCGACTGCGCAAGGACATCGCCTCAGTCATCACCGACCTCGATCGCCTGGACGAGCAGGCGATTGCCGCCTCGCAGCAGCGAATCCAGTCGCTTCGCGGAGAAGCCAATCGCTTCGACGAGTTGCTCGCGGCGCGCGATATCAAGTTCAACGAGGACATCGCCCGGCGTCAGGACGCATTCGACACGCGTGAATCGCAGGCCAGTGAAGTGCTTGCACAGCGACTTGCCCAGCTGGACGAAACTCTGGCCGAACGGCGCGAAGCCCAAATGATTGAAATCGGCAAACTCGCCTCGCACGGGGAAACGATCGCGATCAAGGTTGGCGAGCTCAACGCGCTGTTCCAGAGCATCAGCGAACAAGCGGACAATGCCCGCGAACGTTTGGGAATGGGGATTGGCGATCTATCCGGCAAACTGGCCGAAAATAGGTCGAGCCTGGCGGAAACGGGGGCGACACTGGATGCACTGACCGATTCGAGCGTTCGCCTGCTCGAAATAATCCAGTCAGGTGCCAAGCAGAGCCGCGAGGAATTGCCGCATGCTATTGAAAACGCGGAGAGCCGGCTGGGCCAGTTCGAGCAGCGCGCGGCCCTGCTGCGTGACACAATCGCAGACGCCGGAAAGCACGGCAGCGACCTTTCCAACTATCTCATCGAGACACAGGGCAATATCGAAAGCGCTACCGGGTCGATCGAGCAGCTGGGTGAACGGATTTCGTTCCATTCCACCGAATCGCTTGAGCGGGTTCGATCATTGCAGGAAGCGCTGACAGAGGTTGAGGCCGCGAGCGAACGCGTTTCGGCCAGTACCCGTGACGAACTTCAGTCTGCCATCGAGCGACTTGTCGAAGCCTCGCGCCACGCATTTGTTACCCTTGAAAGCAGCTCAAACGATGTAATCGAAAAAGCCGCCGAAAAGGTGGCGGGGGTCGCGAGCCAAGCGATCCAGCGGTCGATGCTTGTGAACTCGACCTCTGCAATCGGTGAAATCGAACAGGCAAGCAGCAAGGCGGCCGAATCTGGACGCAATGCCGCAATCCAGCTGCGCGATCAGCTCGCCAAGGTGAACGAGCTCGCCAATAATTTGGAACAGCGGGTGTCACGTGCACGCGAGCTGGCCGAGGAGCGCGTCGATAACGATTTCGCCCGACGCATGGCGCTGATCACCGAAAGCCTGAACTCAAACGCGATCGATATATCCAAGGCGTTTTCCGGCGAAGTGAGCGACAGCGCCTGGGCATCCTACCTAAAAGGTGATCGCGGGATATTTACCCGCCGCGCGGTACGTTTGATCGAGAACAGCGAGGCCCGCGAGATCGTCGATCTTTATCAGCGCGACGACGAATTTCGCGAACACGTCAGCCGTTACATCCATGATTTCGAAGGCATGTTGCGCATGCTGCTTTCGACCCGGGATGGCAACGCACTGGGTGTGACCGTGCTGGGGTCCGACATGGGCAAGCTCTATGTCGCGCTGGCACAAGCGATCGATCGCCTTCGCAACTGACGCCCGTTTTTAGCTTCCATTGCCATCGGAAGGCAGAACCCCAGGCAGCCACTCCAGCTGTTCGGGCCCGATCCAGCCATAGATGTAATTGAGCACGTATAGAGCGGTCAGCCCTGCGGCGATAAGCGTCGCACGCAGAGCCAGTTTGCCTGGCTGGAAATTGGCCGGTGCACTGTCGGCCTGTCCGGGAACCTTTTCGATCCCCAATTCGTCATGAGTCTTGACCCCAAACGGCAGCGACATGAACGCAGTGAGCACCCAGATCAGCGCATAAATCGCCAGGATCGAAGTCCACTTCATGCTCCATCTCCTGCAAGCGACAGCACACGCACCTGCGCCCGCTTGCCCGACCAGCGCTGGGCAGCGCGTCTCGCTGCAAGGCGCGCCGCTTCCTCGATATCGTCGCGATCCTGTGCTGCCCTGCCCTTTAACGCCTTGATTGCAGCGATCACATCGCCCGCGGCCTCGACAAGAAAATCGGGCATGTCTTCATCCAGCGGCAGCCCGATCGCTTCGATTGTTGGTCGATTTTGGTGATCGAGGACCACGATGACCAAGCCATCACGGGCCAATCGCCGACGCATGGTGATAGCCTCACCATCGGCGGGCACGATAATATCGCCATCGAGCACGAGCCGCCCCGCCCGCACTTCTGCCAACTTACCCGGCTCGCCAGGCGCAAGCCGGACAATATCACCGTTTTGCTGGACTACCGCCTTTGGAATACCGTTCGTCCGGCCCAATCTTGCCTGTTCCTGCATGTGGCGCATTTCGCCGTGAACTGGGACCAGAAGGTCCGGCCTGAGCCAGCCATATAGTGCCTCAAGTTCTGGCCGCCCGGGATGGCCCGAGACGTGGATATGGCTCTGCCGGTCGGTCACCATCACAATTCCACGCGCCGCCAACTGGTTCTGCACGCGCCCGATGGCGATTTCATTCCCCGGGATCTGGCGGCTGGAAAACAGGATCACGTCGCCGCTGGCGAGTTCGATCGGATGGGTTCCTTCTGCGATCCTCGCCAATGCCGCGCGCGGCTCACCCTGCCCGCCGGTCGCCAGGACCATCACTTCCCCCCGCGGGAGGCCCATGGCGGTATCGAAATCGACCGTTTCGGGAAAATCCAGAAGATAGCCCGTACTTTGTGCCACATCGATGATCCGATCGAGCGAACGCCCGGCGACGCAAAGCTTCCGGCCCGTCTCGCGTGCCACGTCGCCTAGTGTCTGCAGGCGAGCAACGTTGGACGCAAAAGTCGTCACCACTACGCGGCGCCCCGCGTGCCGTGCCACTTCCTCCATCAACCCGCGGTAGACCCCGCCTTCCGAGCCACTGGGATTGGCGTTGAAGACATTGGTGCTGTCGCACACCAACGCCAGGACGCCGTCATCACCGATGGCCTTGAGTTCTTCTTCGGTCGTGGGTTCGCCAATGATCGGCTCTTCATCAAGCTTCCAGTCACCGGTGTGGAAGACATTGCCGTACGGAGTCTCGATCAACAGCGCATTGCCTTCAGCAATCGAGTGCGCGAGCGGAACATAGGTCACGCCAAATGGACCCAAGGCGATCTTTCCGTGATCTTCCGCTATAACGTTCAGCTCGACCTCGTTTGTCAGTCCGGCTTCTTCGAGCTTGCGCATGACCAGGTCCGCAGTGAACGGTGTAGCATAAAGCGGAACGCCCAGCTCCGCTGCAAAATAAGGCACGGCGCCAATGTGGTCCTCATGCCCATGGGTCAGCACCACTCCCAGCAGGTCTTCCGTACGTTCCTCGATGAACTCTAGATCACCGAACACCAATTCAACCCCCGGATATTGCTCTCCTGAGAAGGTCATGCCCAGATCGACCATCAACCACTTGCCGTTGCAGCCATAGAGGTTGACGTTCATGCCGATCTCGCCTGAGCCGCCCAGGGCCAGGAACAGAAGCTCTTCGCCAGGTTTCACTGCGCGTCAGACCGATTGGCATAGAGCAGGGCCAATCCCTTGAGCGTCAGGTCGGGTTCTACCCGGTCGAACAAGTCCGCATGCGATTGGAACAGCGAAGCCAGTCCGCCAGTGGCAATTACCTTCACCGGCCGACCTATTTCCGCCTTCATCCGCGCGACCATTCCTTCGATCATGCTGACGTAGCCCCAGTAGATACCGATCTGCATCTGGCCCACGGTATCGCGCCCAATCACGCTGCTGCCAGGCGGGGGTTCAATCGCGATGCGAGGCAGCATGGCCGCTGCATTGTAAAGCGCATCGAGCGACAGACTGACACCGGTGGCAATCGATCCACCGAGATAGGCGCCATCTCCCCCAATGTGGTCAAATGTCGTTGCCGTGCCGAAACTGATCACAACCTTGTCGCCGGCTTCCAGCGATTGTGCCGCAATAGCGTTGACAGCACGATCCGCGCCAAGCGCACGCGGCTCGTCCACCTTTAAGGCAATGCCCCATTCTACCGGCGCGCGGCCAGCGACCAGCGCCTCAGTTCCAAAATACTTCTCGGCAAGAACCTGCAAATTGTGCAGCGCTCGCGGCACGACGGTGGCAATAATCACCGCATCGACATCATCGCGCGAATACCCTTCCATCCGCAGCAATTGATCGAGCCAGACAGCGTATTCGTCGGCGGTGCGCTTCGCGTCGGTGGCGATCCGCCAACGCTGCACAATCGCACCCGCGCTGTCGACCAGCGCGCATTTGACGTTGGTATTGCCATTGTCGATTGCTAGCAGCATCTCTTCAGCCCTTTCAGTCGAGCGTGACGTCGCCAGCGTGGATGGCACGGACGCTGCCATCTTCCAAGCGCAAGCGCATATTTCCGGCAGGATCGAGACCGGCGAATCTCCCGCTGAGGAGCTCGCCGCCCGGTTCCTGTACAATAACGGCAGTGTCCTCCGGTGTGCCCACGGCGGTCCAGCGGCGTATCAGGGGATCGATACCGAAAGTGCGCCATCGCTCAAGCTCGGTTGCAAATGTCGCTGACAGCCTTTTGGCAAACTCGTCGCGCGAAGGCGGCGTAGTGATGTCTGCCAACGCAAGGGTCTTGCGATCGGGCAATTGCGGAGCCTGAACGAGGTTCACGCCTATCCCCACGACCACCGCCTTGCCTTCTCCTTCGAGCAAAATCCCGCACAGCTTGGCATCCCCCATCATCAAATCGTTGGGCCATTTGAGCCTAAGCGCGAGCGGATCAGGGCATAGTGGCAAAACCGCCTCATACACCGCCAGGCCAGCCACCAGCGCCAGCGTAGCCGCGATCGGATCGGTCCCGGCGCGGTGAACCACGGTGGACCCCATGAAATTACCTGCGTCATCGAACCATTGCCGCCCCTGCCGCCCTCGCCCCGAATTTTGGCGATCGGCCACAAGCCAATCGCCTTCGGACAGGTGTTCGCCAGCACGCAGCCGCGCGATCAGGTCGGCGTTGGTGGATCCGGTTTCTGCGACGGTTTGGATCAAAGCGTCAGGAACAGCGCGTTCGCCGCCTTATCGGCAAGATCGACCAAGGATGG
>SBHJ01000300.1 GCA_006226465.1 Alphaproteobacteria bacterium
TTGGCCTGCAGGAAATAGAATTGCATGAAACGTTCGACCGCGCTCTTGCCCGGGCGGTCCTGGAAATTCATCCGCTCGGCCACCTGGCGCTGCAGGTCGAATGTGAGCCGATCTTCGGCACGTCCGGTGATCATGTGCATGTGGCAACGCACCGCCAGCAGGAATCCCTCGGCGCGGCGGAAGCTACGATATTCGGTCGCGGTCAGCAGCCCGACATCGACCAATTCGGCGGCGCTGCGGACCTGGTGGATATATTTGCCGATCCAGTAGAGCGTCTGGAGATCGCGCAAGCCGCCCTTGCCGTCCTTGATATTGGGTTCGACGACATAGCGGCTGTCTCCCATCCGCTTGTGGCGCTGGTTGCGTTCCTCAAGCTTTTCCGAAAGGAACTGGCGTTCGCTGCCCTTGACCACTTCGGCCCAGAATCGCTCGCGCGTGGAATCGTAGAGCGCCCGTTCGCCCAGCACGAAACGCCCTTCGAGCAGGGCGGTGCGGATCGTCAGGTCCTCCCGCGCCATGCGCAGGGTGTCCTCGACCGTGCGGCTCGAATGACCGACCTTCAGGCCCAGGTCCCACAGGAAATAGAGCATGGCCTCGATCACCTGTTCGCACCAGGGCGCTCGGCGCATGGGGGTGATGAAGGCGATATCGACGTCCGAATGCGGGGCCATTTCGGCGCGGCCATATCCGCCCACCGCCAGCATCGCGAGCCGTTCGGCCGCGGTGCGGTTGGCCACCGGATAGACATGCGTCGTCACATGATCGTGGATCACGCGCAGCAACTGGTCGATCAGGAAAGCCTGGCCGTGGACGCAGGCATATCCGGCAGAGGGGCTTTCCGCCAACCGTCGCGCAATCTCGGCTCGTCCGTCGTCCAGCGCTTGCTTGAGCAGGGCGACGATATCGCCGCGGGCGCTTTCGGCACCCTTCTCACCGACCAGCTCCTCCAACCGAGAAGCCAGCGCGCGACGGTCCATTATCGCGCGCTGGTTGGTTAGGCTGGTACTGGTCAAGGTGGGCTACTCTCAGTCGTCCCTCAGGCAGCGATCAGATCGCCGGCAAACATCTTGCGCACCGTGCGCTTGTCAACTTTCTGCGTGCCGAGGCGCGGCAAGGCCTGATCGGATTGCCAGATATGCCCTTCCAGCGGCACTTTGAACGATGCGATGCTGGCGAGCAGGAATTCGCGCAGGTCGGCAGCGGTCAGACCGTGCCCTGGCTTGAGGTAGAAGACCGCTGCCGGAACTTCGCCATAGCGTTCGTCAGGGATGCCGAAGACCGAACATTCGGCCACCGCATCGTGGGCGTAGATCGCTTCTTCCACCTCGATGCAGGTGATGTTCTCGCCGCCGCGGATGATGATATCCTTCTTGCGATCGACGATATAGAGATAGCCGTCCTCGTCGAGCTTGCCGAGATCGCCGGTGCGGAAATACATGTCCTTGGTGAAAGCGGCAGATGTCGCCTCGTCGTTGTTCCAATAGCCCACGAAATTGCAGACCGAGCGGATCGAGATTTCACCGACCTGCCCCTGTGCCAGCTTGTTGCCCGCATCGTCGAGGATCGCGAGATCGACCAGCGGGCGACTTGGTTTGCCGGTGCTGGAGGGCTTGGCCAGATAGTTTTCGTTGAAATTGGCGCAGCCCACACCGTTGGTCTCGGTCAGCCCGTAACCCAAGAGCGGGAATCCGTCGGGGAAAGCGTCGCGAATCTTGGTGACGTGATCGACCGGGCGCGGCGCGCCGCCGGCTGCGAAGCCGGTGCAGGAGCTCAGGTCATACTTTGCGCGATCGGGATGGGTCGCTATTTCGTAGCTCATCAGCGGTACGGCGCCGAAATAGGTGACCTTTTCCCTTTCCATCAGCCGCAGCGCTTCCCCCGCATCCCAACGCGGCATCAACACCAGCTTGCGACCGAGGGCAAAGCTCTGCAGGTAGATCGGCACTTCGCCGGTAACGTGGAACAAGGGCACAGCCACCAGCGCGCAGGCCTGCGGCGGCGGGGCATCAGAGCTTTCGCTTCCCGCGGTGAGATAAGTAAACGCCATCAGCGATTGCATGGCGTAGTTCATTGCCCCGCTCACCACACCGCGATGATCCGACCATGCTCCCTTTGATTTGCCGGTCGATCCCGAAGTGTAGAGAATGGTCGCGTAGTCGTCAGGGCCAACTTCGGGGAAGCTGGCGCTGGAAGCATCGCCCCAGATCGCGCTCAGGCCGTCCGCCGGGGTGCTATCGTGTTCGAACAGCACGATCTTTGCCCCGTGGCTCTGCCCGTCAAGCCGCTTGGCGCGCTGGGCGTCGGCGAGCAGCAGCTTGCACCCTACCAGCTCGAGCTGGTCGGCCAGCTCCTCGCCGCTCGAAAACCCGTTGAGCAGGGTCGCGCAGCCGCCTGCGATCAATATTCCCATATAGGCCACGATCCAGTTGGACGAATTGCGCGCCGCAATACCCACGCGGTCGCCCCGCTGCACGCCGTGGTTGACGATGAGGCCGGCGGCGGCATTGCGCGCGGCGGCATAGGTTTCGGCAAAGGTCAGGCGGATATCGCCATCGACCAGGAAATCGGCATCGGCATGTTCTTGGCAGCAATGCGCGAAGTAATGCACCAGGCTGGGCGGCGCATTTTTCAGCTCGGGCATCGTCACGCCGTTGCGAACAAACGGCACAGTCTCCGCTGCGCCGCCGGGCGCAGTCAATGTGTCCATGATCGAATCAAGGGTCTTGTCGAGTTCGGTTGGCATTTATTGCTCTTTCCTCTCCATATGCGCACGTGTGCGCGGCTCCTGCGCGGAACCGCACCGATCGCTGTTTGCGCAGGCTTCCCCCAAATCCCCTGCTGTGCCAAAAGCCGCCACCGATGGGTCGCCAGCGCGGCCTGACTCTAGTCTCTAAGGGGAATAGGCCTTGCTGTCACTACTCGCATCTTCCGGAATTGCCGAGCCGATCTACTGGGAGAATCTGGGCCTCAGACCCTATCTGTTCGAGATCGGGTTCTTCCAGCTGCGCTATTATTCGCTGGCCTATTTGCTGGGCGTGATCTTTGCCTATTGGCATGTTTCCAGGATGATCAAGTCACCCGGCGCGCCCATGGCGCAGCGCCATGTCGACGACCTGTTTTTCTACTGCACGTTGGGCGTGATCCTGGGCGGGCGACTGGGCTATGCCGCTTTCTACACCGGGGGCGAAACCGGCAAACCCAGCTTGTTCACCCATTTCACCCCCACCGAAACGATCAGCTGGGACCTGCTGCGGTTATGGGACGGCGGGATGAGCTTCCACGGCGGGGTGCTGGGCGTGCTGGTGGCGATCGCCTGGGTTGCATGGCGCGGCAAGCTGCCGTTCCTGCGGGTGGCCGACTATGTCTCGGTCACCGTGCCGGTCGGCTATATGCTCGGTCGGATCGCCAATTTCATCAATGGGGAGCTGTGGGGGCGCGTGGCCGGCGAGGGCGTGCGCTGGGCCATGGTGTTTCCCGGCGCCGACAATCTGCCCCGCCATCCCAGCCAACTCTACCAGGCGGGAACCGAGGGATTGCTGCTGGCGATCATCATGTTGCTGCTGTTCTGGAAAACCCGGGTGCGTTTTCGTCCGGGCCTGCTAGTAGGGGTATTCACAATTGGCATGGGTGTCGGGCGCTTTGTTAACGAATTTTTCCGCGAACCTGACGCACAATTGGCCGAATTCACCGCACAAACAGGGCTCTCGATGGGGCAATGGCTCACGATACCGCTAATTCTGATTGGGTTGATTGTAACGCTTTACGCCGCGATGCGCGCGCCGCTCGGCAGCGGAACGCCAAGGACGGCGTAAACGACAATATTCGTGCGGGATCGCGGCTCAAGCTGATCGATCCCGAACCCGATCCGCCTGCGCCCAAGGCGCCGGAGGTCAAGGTTGCGGTCAAATGGTCGGAGCCGAAGAAGGCCGCTGCAGAGAAGGCTGAGCCGGTGGAGCAAAAGCCAAAACCGGCTGTTGCAAAGGAAACGCCCAAGCCGCCTGTCGTTGAGCCGGTCGAGGCGAAGAAGCCGGAGGCGAAGCAGGTCGAGCCAGAAGTGGCCGCGCCAGCCCCGACTCCTGCCAAGAAGGTTGAACCGCCCAAGCCCAAGACTGCCGAGTCCAAGCCCAAGCCCGAACCCGAACCAAAGCCTGAGTCGGCGCCAAAGCCGCCATGGAAAGAGGATTCGAAACCTCAGGCCAAGAAACCGCCCGCGAAGAAACCCGCCAAGCCCAAGCCGCCCATCGATGCGGGCAAGCGGTTCCGGCGGTTGATCCGCGAGAACGGCCCGATCAGCCTGGCGCAATTCATGGGCGAATCGAATGCGCTCTATTATTCGAGCCGCGATCCCTTGGGCGAAGAAGGCGATTTCATCACCGCGCCCGAAATCAGCCAGATGTTCGGCGAACTGATCGGGCTGTGGCTGGCCGATATGTGGGTGCGGGCGGGCAGCCCAGACCCGGTCCACTATGTCGAATTGGGGCCGGGGCGCGGCACGCTGGCGCAGGACGCGCTACGCACTGCCGAACGCTATGGCCTTAAGCCGATGGTCCATTTCGTCGAAGGATCGGAAGCGCTGCGCGAAGTGCAGGCGGCAGCGATCGATGGCGTTGTCCACCATGACGATGTTTCCTCGATCCCCGACGATGCGCCGATCCTGCTCGTCGCGAACGAATTCTTCGATGCGCTGCCCGTCTACCAGCTGATCCGCTCGGCGCAAGGCTGGTACGAGCGCATGGTCGGGCTCGACGGCGAGAAATTCGTCTTTGTTGCGGGCGACAAGCCGATGGATTCGATTGTGCCCGATGGCTGGCGCACCGCGCGGCAGGGGACAATGATCGAGACCAGCCCGGCGGCGGCGGCAGTGATGTCCGAGATCGCAGACCGGCTGGTGGCGCAGGGCGGTGCGGCGCTGGTAATCGACTACGGCTCGCTCGAATCGCGCTCGGATTCGACTCTGCAGGCGATCCGCAAGCACAAGAAGGTCGATGCCCTGTCTTTCCCCGGCGAAGCGGACATGACCGCGCATGTCGATTTCGAAATGCTGGGCAAGGTGGCGAAGCGCCAGGGTGCCCGCGTCGAGGGAACCGAGATGCAGGGCGACTGGCTCCATGCCCTGGGGATCGATACGCGCACCGAAGCGCTCCAGCGCCGCGCGCCGAGGGCGCAGGCGGATGTGATCGCCCGCCAGCGAGATCGACTGGTCAACCAGGACCAGATGGGGCTGCTGTTCAAGGTCATGGGGCTCGCTTCGCCCGACTGGCCGGTGGGGGTCGGTTTCGGTTCCCGCCGAATGTAGCGGGCAAAATGCCCTCGCATTCCCATGCCTGCGTGCTAGTCAGGTGGCGGGGAGGAAATTCTTGACGCCACAGTCGCTACGCCGCAGATCGATCCTGTCGCGCATCGTGCGACGGATCATCATGATACTCTATCGCTGGAACGGCTGGAAGCTCGAGGGGCATCTGCCCGACCTTCCTAAATTCGTGATCGCGGGCGCACCGCACACCTCCAATTGGGACTTCGTGTTCTTCATCGGCGCCACTGCAGAAGAGGGGGTGGAACCCAATTTCATGGGCAAGCACACGCTTTTTCGCGGAGTGATGAAAAACTTCATGCTCGATATGGGCGGGATCCCGATCGACCGGACCAAGCGCAGCAATGTGGTGGACCAAGTGGCGGAGGAATTTGCCCGGCGCGAGCGATTGGCGCTGGTGATTGCGGCAGAGGGCACGCGCAGCACCGATGGAAGTTGGAAATCTGGCTTCTACCATATTGCGGAGGCCGCAGGTGTGCCGATCGTGCCGGCATGGGTTTGCAACGAGCGGATGGTGCTGGGATTTGGCGATCCGGTCTGGCCTAGCGGCAATTATGGTGAGGACCTGCTCAAGATCGCGCATTTCATGCGCTCGAAGCTACCCGATTACGATCGGTTCAAGGTTCTGGAGGCGCAGGCGCAGCGAATAATCGAGGAGGGTTCCAATGATTGATGCCTTGATGGTGAATGCGGCGATCCTGGTGGCGATCGTCCTGGTGCTGTGGCTGGTTTCCGTCAGGATCGATGACGTGTCCTTCATCGATGCCTTCTGGGGTGCAGGCATGGCGCTGATGGCGGCGGCGAGCTACCTCCAGCTGGGCGGCGCAGGCGATCTTGCGGCGCTGATCATGTTCATGGCAGTGGCCTGGGGCGCAAGGCTGGGCATTTACCTGCTGCGCCGCTGGCGGCGTGAAGGCGAGGACAAGCGCTATGCCCTGATCCTGAAAAAGGACCGGGAGAAAGGCAATTTCGCCACCGCTGCGCTGACCAAGGTATGGCTGATGCAGGCGGTGTTGTTGATGCTGGTTTCGAGCCCGGCGCAGGTAGGGATCCTTGCTGCCGGGGCCGATGCGCCGATCACGCCACTGGCGCTGGCCGGGCTGGCACTGTGGGGCGTGGGCATTTTCTTCGAATGGGTGGGCGATTGGCAACTGGCGCGGTTCAGGGTCGATCCGGCCAATCGCGGGAAAGTGCTCGACACGGGCTTGTGGCGCTACACCCGCCATCCCAACTATTTCGGCGATGCCTGTGTCTGGTGGGGCATATGGCTGGCCTGTGCTGCTACGGGGTGGGATCTTGCGCTCTATACCGTGGCAGGGCCGATCTTCCTGACCTTCACGCTCACCAAATGGTCGGGCGTGGCGCTCCTCGAACGTGGGCTCGACAAGTCGAAGGGCGATAAATACGCCGAGTACAAGCGGCGGACCTCGGCATTTATTCCGCTGCCGCCAAGTCGGATCGATTGAACGGCGTGACGATTTTCGACCCTGCAGGGGTTTAAGCCGGACCAAGGCGATCCTACATTGAAAA
>SBHJ01000280.1 GCA_006226465.1 Alphaproteobacteria bacterium
CGAATGCGGCCCTGAAACCGATCAAGTTGCGCATCAATGCGGTCGATTTCGGCATCATCCCATTCGGCAATCTGGGCGTATCTGGTCACGCCGCAGCCATTGAGCAGGGCGGCGATCTTTGGACCCAGTCCCTTGATCCGAGTCAGGTCGTCTCCCCCAGCCGAGGCGGATGATTGCGTGTCCTGTGGGGCTGCTGACGGCTTCTCGATCTTGCCTGGGGAATCGATTAGTACCTGATTGCGCTGAGCCGGTGCCGCCCCTTCATCGAGCACGTCCTTGCGCTCAATCGTCACCGATGTGCGGCGGTTCGCAACAAAGACAAACCAACCCACTCCCAATCCGATTGCCAGAGCAATCAGCAGATAGGGCCAGTAAACTGCAATCAGTTCAGACATCGTGAACTCTACTCCTCGGGCGCGTTGGATCGGCCCCATAGCAGCCAGCCGAGGCCCAGCCCAAGGGCATATGCGGCGAGCGACAAGAAAAGAATTTCGGCCCAGATCGGCATCTATCTTGGCCCCGGCGTATCTACAGGACTTGGAAGCTGTGGTACGGTGGCGATCACCGAAAATTCGATTCTGCGATTGGCAGGGTCCTGCGGTAGCAGGCCCTCAATCGGTTCGCTCGAGCCGACACCGGTCGCCTTGAGTTCTCCAGATGGGATGCCTCGGCGGATTAAAGCGTCGCGCACCGCCAGAGCGCGAGCTCGGGACAAGGCCTGGTTCGCCTCCTCCGTGCCCGATTCGTCGGTGTGGCCGATGATTGCGATTTCGCCGCCAAGGCAAGGTCGCAGCGCAGCGGCAACCTCATCGATCAATTCGCGGCTCGATTGGTCGAGGCGGGCGGAGCTTTCATCGAACCGGATCGTGCGCGCCTGCAGCAGCGCCTCGACATCCTTTTCGCAATGAAGCGGCGTAATCGGGATTAGTCCGGCCTGCGCACGAATCGAACCATCGGACCAATGAACCCCACCCACACCAGGAATTGCGGCGACGGCCTTTGCCACCCGGTCGCGGGTCTGTTCATCAAGGCCCTTGGCACCGGACAAGACTGGATGGCGCGTTGGCCAGCCGGGGCCTGGTCGGAAATTGGCCTTCACAGACTTGCCGCCTGCATCAGCAATTGCCCGCCCGGCCTTCGCATCAAGGGCGGCAGCGAGGTTCTGATCGCTTGCGCTCGCTCCTGCCACGGCGATCACGGCCGTGAGGATGGCACCAGCCAGAATAGCGATTGGAGGGCGAACGGCCATGGCCATGGCCTTAGCCAGACCATGGCCATGGGGGAAGGGGGAAGCGGTCGAGCTTTTCCCTATCCGCCCTTGCGTACGTCTTTCATCGAGCTGGCAACATCGTTGAGTCGCAGGAATTCCTGTCGCCAGAAATCGTTCTGGCTCCCGGCAAGGCGGCGCACATCGTCGAACCCGAAATCACCCATCAACTCGTCCCCGCGCAGCAACTGGCCGAACGCGGCGACCGCTGTGACGAAGGCGAAATCGCCCCGAGGAGTGCTGGCACTTGCGAGTGCGCTTTGCGGGACGACATAGTCGATCAGCCTGGACGTGGATCCGCCCGGCAGCTTGTAGCGCAGCTTGACATGGGCGGCCTCGGCCGTGCGGCGACTGGCTTCGGACGAAGCTTTGCCTTCATAGCGGCGCGGAGCGATCCAGCCCTTGGTTCCGGCAGGCACGATTTCGTAGATTGCGGTGACCTGGTGGCCCGCGCCAATATCGCCGGCATCGACCTTGTCATTGTCGAAATCCTCTTCGCGCAGCGCGCGGTTCTCATAGCCGACAAGGCGGTACTGGCTGACGACGGCGGGATTGAATTCAACCTGGATCTTCACATCCTTGGCAATGGTGAAGAGGGTTGATTGCATTTCGTCGCCCAGCACCTTCTTGGCTTCGAGCGCGCTATCGATATAGGCGTAGTTGCCATTCCCGTGGTCGGCGATCTGCTCCATCATGCCTTCGTTGTAATTGCCCGTGCCAAAGCCAAGCGTGGTGAGGGTGATGCCGCTGTCGCGTTTCTCTTCGATCATTTCGACCAGCGCATCCTGGTCCGAGATACCGACATTGAAATCGCCATCGGTCGCCAGGATCACCCGGTTGACCCCGCCCTTGATGAAATTGTCCTCGGCAATGTTGTAGGCGAGTTGCAGGCCCGCGCCGCCCGCGGTCGAGCCGCCCGCCTGGAGCTGTTCGAGCGCAGAGCGGATCTTGCGCGTGTCATTGGTCGGCTCCAGCACCAGTCCGGCAGCCCCGGCATAGACCACAATCGAAACGCGATCCTGCGGCGATAGTTCGCCGGCGAGGCCGGCCAGCGCGGTCTTGACCAATGGCAGCTTGTCGGGGCTGTTCATCGAACCTGAAACGTCGAGCAGGAACACGAGGTTAGCAGCCGGGCGCTCGCTGTGATCGATATCGTAGCCACGCAGCCCGATCCGCATCAGGTAGGTGTTAGCGTTCCACGGCGTCCGCGCGACATCGGAACTGACGGTGAAGGGCTGCTCGCGATCGCTTGGCCTTGCATAGTCATAACGGAAATAATTGATCATTTCCTCGGTCCGCACAGCATCGCGCGGCGGGAGCTGGCCTTGGCTCAGGAAGCGGCGGGTATTGGCATAGGCCCCGGTATCGACATCGACCGAGAAGGTGGAGACCGGCTCGGCAGAGACCAGCTTGACCGGTGAAACCTGTTCCCCGTCATAACGCTCGCGACCGGGATCGGTCGCGACATAGACCGGCGGGACATAACCGGGGCTGGAAGCGATTTTCGAACTTTGCGGGCTGGGTGCGTAGGCCGGATTCACCCGCGACCCGGTCACTACTACCATCTCGGCGGCGGCGTCGTAGGAAGCCGGGGGAGGCGGCGCTACGGCCACTTGCGAATTGTCCGACTTGGGCGCTTCAGCAAGCTCTCCTTGCTCAGAACTCGCACAACCCGCCAGCAAGAGCGCAGCGGCACCGCAGCTCATCAACCAGCGGGTGCGCAATGTGCGGGATGAAGTCATGAATCCAGCCATTTCAGCCTCCGTCTCCAATCGCGATATGATATCACGTCTTATTGTTTGCCGCGGGGCCGTTTGAGGGAGGGGGTCAGGGAATCAGCCCCGCGACGTGAGACAACATCACCTTTGGCGGTGAATGGCGAATGAACATTGGCTACCGGCGATTGGCAATGGTCAGTCCGTCGGTGTTTTGCCGCCGATGTTGCGGCGGAACAGGACCCGGTCTTCGGGTCCAAATCCGCGGTGCCAGATGAACCAGCCATAGGTAAACAGGATCGCGGGGATCCCGAACAGAAGTTCCGCCCATTCGGGCAACTGGATTGCGATGAAGCCCACCACTACGGCTGGAGCGGTTGCCCACACCAAGGCCCAGCGCCAGCAATTGACCGGAGCCTTGAGGATTCGCGAAAGTAGCCAAGCCTTGACCAGGCTGGCCGTGCCCAGCGCCAGCATCAGTGAAGCAGCAGCGCCAGCCGCCTTGAACGGCTCTGAATATCCGAGCTGTTCGACAAGCAGTATTGCCCCCACCGTCAGCCCGGCCTGCAAGGCAATCGTACCGAGCGAGATGGCAAGGTTGCGTTTGCGCGCGACATAGACCAGCGCCGCCTCGGAAACGACCGCGGTTGCCGCAACCACTTCGGCCAGCAGCAAGAAGGCTAAGGCGCCGGTGCCGCCAACGAAATTGGGCCCGACCAGCCCCATCACGCCCTCACCCGGGACACCCAGCGCGAGCGCAATCCCGGCCTGCGCGGCGATAATCCAGAATCCGACCTGGCGGACCTGCTTGGCGATGGCTTCGTGATTGCCTTCCTTGAGATTGCGCGTGATGACCGGACCAAGGATCGGCTCGAAGCTGGTTTTGAGCTTCTGCGGCAAGCTCGCAACCTGCTGTGCCACGTAATAGATGCCCACCGCAGCCGGAGCGGCGAAGAAGCCAAGTATGAAGATATCAAGCCGCCGCGTGCCCCATTCCACCGCATCGGCTACCGCCAGAGGGAATGCGCGCGCGCTCATCCGCGCCATCTTGCCGGGATGCGGCTTCCAATCGCGCGGCAGCCCGTAGCTGCGCAGGAATGGCCAACCCGCCGCCACCAACCCGGCAAATATCGAGCAGATATAGGCCAGCGCCAATCCCGCTTCGCGCCACTCGGTGTAGAAGAACACGCCTGCCATGATTGAGATCGTCCATGGCTCGATCACAGCGCGGGCGCGAACCGTGGTAGCGATATCATAGCGATAGGCCTGCGCCGCGAGCAGGATTTCGGTCAGTGCATAAGCCGGAATGGCGAATACCAGCAGCCGATCGAGCGGGCTGTTCATCCCGTTGGGAAACATTGGTGCAGGGAACAACCATAGGGCCGCGCCCGCCGCGCTCGACAGGATTAGCGCCAGCAGCAATCCGTCAAAGACAAGATTGGATGGCACGTCTTCGCCCTCGGACAAGCGTTGGGCTAGTCCGCGCTTTTCACCCATCGAACAGACCAATGCGGCCAACTCGATCATTACCAGCGCCGATGCAAAGCGTCCCAGCGCCTCGGCCCCGTACATCCTGCCCGCAATGAACAGGAAGGGAAGTCGTGCCGCGAGGCGCAGCAGGAAGCCAAAGAAATTGGTCCGCCCGCCCTTGGCCAAGGCCTGAATGTCGCCCTGATCCGATGGCGGCGGTGATGGAGAGGTCACGCGGCGCTGCCTTGCTCGGCGCGCAGTGGGCGCGAAAGCAGCTCGGTTACGACCCAGGCTGGATCTGCACCGTCCAGGATCGTGTTCACGGCCTCCGTGATCGGCATCGAAAGACCCATTTCGACGGCAAGCCGGTGCAGGACCGGTGCGGTATGCGCGCCTTCGGCAACGGTGCGCCGGTCTGCCAAGAGCAAAGTAGCGTTACCGCCTTCGCCCAACGCCTTGCCCAGCGAGAAGTTTCGGCTGGAGGTGGATGAGCAGGTCAGCACCAGGTCACCAAGGCCGCATAGCCCCGCCAGCGTTTCGGTTCGTGCGCCCAAGGCTTCGCCAAAGCGCAGCATTTCGGCATAGCCGCGCGCGATCAGCGCGGCGCGGGCATTCTGGCCCAGCTTCAGCCCTTCAACCACGCCGCAGGCGATAGCGAGCACGTTCTTGATCGACCCGCCGATTTCGGCGCCGGTGACATCGTCTGAGTAGTAGGGGCGGAATGCAGGGCGGGCGATCATCGGTGAAAGGCGCTCCCACTGTTTCTCTCCGCCGCTGCATGCGAGCGTCACCGCCGTGGGCAAGCCGGCGGCGACCTCATGTGCGAAAGTAGGGCCCGAAAGAACTGCGATTTCGCTTGCAGGTTGGGCATCTTGGGCCACCTCGTTCATCAAGCGTCCGCTCGTTGCGTCGATCCCCTTGCTGCATAGGACCAGGTCGCTTGGCGCTTTGATCAGGCCGCGCAGGACAGAGCCCAGGTGCTGTGCCGGGGTGACTACCAGTACCGTCTCAATCCCGGCAAAATCCGCCAGTTCTCCTGTCGCGCGAATGTTCGGATCGAGCCTTTCCGAAGGCAGGTACAGGCTGTTGCTGTGTTGTGCGTTGATCTCCCCGACCAATTCCGGCTCGAGCGCCCAGATCAGTACTTCACGACCATCGCTGCTGAGCATCTGCGCCAAGGCGGTGCCCCAGGCGCCTGCGCCAAGTACGCCGATCGTGGGTTTGTCGCTCGTGCTCAAGCCTTTACTCCTGCGCCGCGCACCGGCTCTGCATCCGGATCGAGCGGCCAACGTGGCCGCGCAGCGATATCAAGCGGATCGAATTCGCCCAGCGGCAAGCGCTCGCATCCGGCCCACGCGATCATCGCGGCGTTATCCGTGCATAGCGACATTGGCGGCGCGGTGAAGCCCATGCCATAGGTTTTCGCCAATTCTTCCAGCGCGCTACGGATTACCTGATTGGCAGCGACGCCCCCGGCGACGACCAAATTGGCTACCGGATCGGTTCGCTCCATCGCATGATTTAACCGATCGATCAGGCAATCGACCGCCGCCTGTTGGAAGCTGGCCGCGATATTGGCTGCAGAATGCTCACCCGATTCATGCGCGCGCAGCACCGCGCTCTTGAGCCCGGCAAAAGAGAAATGCGGCTCGCTCGATCCTTTGAGTGGACGCGGCAAGGGGACAGCGCCTGGATCGCCTTCCAGAGCAAGTTTCTCAACAGCGGGGCCTCCGGGAAAACCCAACCCCAGGATCTTGGCGCTCTTGTCGAATGCCTCGCCCAGCGCGTCGTCGATCGTAGTGGCAAGGCGGCGGTAGTGACCAACGCCTTCCACCAGAAGGATCTGGCAATGCCCGCCCGAAACGAGCAGCAGCAAATATGGAAATTCGAGATCGGGATCGGCCAGGCGCGGGCTCAATGCGTGGCCTTCCAGGTGATTGATCGCCAGCAGCGGCGTGTCAGAAGCCATGGCCAGCGCCTTGGCACTGACCAGGCCGACCATGACCCCCCCGATAAGGCCCGGCCCGGCAGTGGCGGCGATCGCATCGCAATCTTCGAGCGCAACGCCGGCATCCTCCAGCACCGCCTCGATCATTGGGGCGAGCCGTTCGGCGTGCGCGCGCGCAGCAATCTCCGGCACCACCCCGCCATAGGGCGCGTGCTTATCATCCTGCGAAGCGATCCGCTGCGCCAGGATATTGCGCTGAGTATCGACCAGCGCCACGGCCGTCTCGTCGCAACTGGATTCTATGCCCAACACTAACCTAGGCGGTGTGCTCATGGTGCTTCCCCTTAAGGCTTTGC
>SBHJ01000184.1 GCA_006226465.1 Alphaproteobacteria bacterium
GGCTATATAGCGAATGATAAGCTCCGCTCGCTTTTGGATTACCGACTCCTGGTAAACCGTTCGGACGATGGACAATTGCAGGTCACCGCATTCGTTGCCGGTGACTGATTAGCTGTCGAAACTCGCCAGCACTTCGTAAGCCAGCACCGCGCCCGCCATGGCGGCGTTGAGTGAATCCGCACGCCCCTTCATCGGCATGGTGACGCGCAAGTCGCAGGCGGCCTCGTATTCTTCCGGCAGGCCCTGCGATTCGTTCCCGACCAGGATGAAGCACGGCGCGGCATAGGGCGCACCGCGATAGGGCACGGCATCGCGCAGGCTTGCTGCGACCAACTGGCCTGTACCCGTGCGTAGCCAGGGCAGGAATTCGTCCCACCGCGCGCGAGCAATGTGCTGGGTGAAGATTGCGCCCATGCTGGCCCGCACCGCTTCGACGCTGAACGGGTCGGCGCAGTCATCGATCAGGATCAGCCCGCCTGCGCCCACCGCGTCGCCGGTGCGCAGCGTGGTGCCGAGGTTTCCAGGATCGCGCAGCTCTTGGGCCACCAGCCAGATCGGCGCGGCGCTGCGGTCCAGCGTGGCGAGAGAGGTATCAAATTCGGTGAATACGCCCGCCACGGCTTGCGGGTTCGCCTTGCCAGTGATCTTGGAGAGGATATCCGGCGTGGTTTCGATCACCTCACCACCAGCACTCGCCACGGCCCGCTCCAGCTCATCAAGCAATGGATGCGATTCGCGCGCCGCGGCCATCACCAGCGTTTCGGGAATGTGGCCGCATTCGCGCGCGTCGGTCAGCAAGCGCAGGCCCTCGGCGAGGAACTTGCCGGCCGCCTTGCGGTGTTTTTTCTCGCGCAGCGAACGAAGGTATTTGACGGTCGGGTTGGAAAATCCGGTGATTTCGCGCCGGTTAGAAGGCGGTGTCACTCTTCGCCAAACCCGTTGCCAACCAGCGTAACCAGGTCATTGAGAACCGACTCGGCATCAGCACCCTGGACGATGACATCGATCGAATCGCCTTTCGCCGCGCCCAGCATCATCAGACCGAGAATCGATCCGCCTGCTGCTTCGTTTCCGTCCTTGACGACGCGGACCTGCGTGCTCTCGCCCAAAGCGCTGACCATGCCCACGAATTTTGCGCTGGCGCGTGCGTGCAGCCCGCGTTGGTTGACGATCATTACCGACTGGCGCAGCTCGCTCACGCCTTGGCCCCCTGCTTGCGGGCCTCTTGCCCCAGGAACTCGCTCGCCACGGTAATGTAGTTGCGTCCGGCGGTCTTGGCAGCGTCGACGGCTTCGACCACGCCCATGCACTTGCGAGCGCCCGCCAGGCGAATCAGCATGGGCAGATTGATCCCGGCGATCACTTCGACCCGTCCTGCCTCGAGCAGCGAAATCGCCAGGTTGCTGGGCGTGCCGCCGAACAGATCGGTGAGCACGATTACTCCGCTGCCGGAATCGACGGACTTGATGGCGCGGGCGATTTCACTGCGCCGCTTCTCCATATCGTCGTGCGGCCCGATGCAGACCGTCGCGATATTCTCTTGCGGACCAACGACATGCTCCATCGCATGCACGAATTCTTGCGCCAATTGGCCGTGGGTGACCAGGATCAATCCAATCATGTGTGAAAGCCGGGTCCGTTATCTGCTGCCTTGCGACGCCTTAACCATCCGCTCCGGCAAATCAACGTTTCATCGCCTCAATTTCATCGGCAGCACGTGACGCCAGGTTGCGGTGCCGGACAGTGGGCGAAAATCCTGCGTCGCGCAAGCCTTGCGCCATGCGTTCCGCACTGTAGACGGAGCGGTGCCTACCGCCCGTACAGCCGAAAGCGATATGGACATAGCTTTTCCCTTGCGCGGCGTAGAGCGGAAGCAAGGTCTGGATCAGGTCGTGGATCTGCCCAAAGCTTTGCTGGAATGCCGGGTCGGCGGCGATGTGCTCGCCCACCGGCACATCGAGCCCAGTCAGTTCGCGCAGGCCCTCCACCCAATGCGGGTTGTCGAGATAACGCATATCGAAAACCAGATCGGCCAGCGGTGGCATGCCGCGTGCAAAACCGAAGCTGGAAACCGTGACATTGATCGGCTGGCCGCTGTTCTCTCCGAACAGTTCGCGAATGTGCTGCTGGAGCTGGTTGGCGGAGAAGCTGGTGGTGTCGAGCACCATGTCCGTCCAGCGCCGCAGCGGTTCGAGCAATTCGCGTTCGGCCCGGATGCCTTCGAGCAGGGGTTGCTCGCCTGCCATGGGATGGCGACGGCGGGTCTCGTTGTAGCGCCGCTCTAGCTCGCCGCTCGCGCAATCGAGAAACAGGGTGGAGATCGAAAGGTCATCGCGGTCCGACAGTTCCTTGACCAGTTCGATGATCCTTGAGGGCGAAAAACCGCGGGTGCGCGAATCGAATCCGATTGCAAGCATGTCGTTCTGGCCATCGGGCTTCTGCAGCAAGCGCTTGAGCAAGCGCACGGGAAAATTGTCGATCGTCTCCCAGCCCAGGTCCTCAAGCACTTGAAGTGTCGTCGATTTACCAGCGCCGGCCACTCCGGTGACGAGCAGGATGCGATGCGCTCCACCTTCAGTGGCCTTGTCGGAACTATAGTCTGTCTGCCCCGCGTCCATGCTCACCATTGTCGCTGCCTTGATGATTCAAGGAAAGCCCCAATTGCAACGACTATGTGGTAAGCCGCCCATGCAACCGCATTGCCCATTCGGCCCGCAATGGCAGTGCCCGAGCGCTTCGCGGCAGGTCGAGCCACGGGATTTCCTGTCCCAGCAACTCGCGACGGCCGATCTGTTCGGGAAGCCGCTCGGCTTCATCGACCAGCGAAATGCCGAGCGCGACGGGCGCAGTGACACAATCGATTGAAGCTAGCCCCACGCCCCGAATCTCGATCAACCCGGCGATGTTCGGTGGCGGCCTGGCAATCACCGTTTCCCCTTCGCGACTAAGTTTCACACCATCGTCGCCGATCAGCAGGGCGCCACGATCGATCAGTTCAAGCGCGAGGGTGGATTTACCGCTACCCGGCTGGCCTTCGATCAGCAGGGCGTACCCATTGATTGCGACCGCGCTGGCTTGCAGCAGAATCTCGCGAGTGCTCATCGCGCGGCCGGCAATTCCAGCCTTAGGCAGGCACCGGACACCCCATCGCCTCGTGCTTCGGCAACCAGCAAACCGTCATGCGCTTCGGCAATCGCGCGCGCGATAGCGAGGCCGAGGCCGGAATGGTTGCCAAAATCCTCTGCATCGGGTCGAACCGAATGGAACCGCCCGAACACTTGCTCGCGCTCGCTTTCGGGAATGCCCGGCCCATGATCGATGACGCGGAGCACGATCCGATCGCCGTGGTGCGTGATCGATACCTCTATCGGTTCATCCGGCGGTGAAAACGACACCGCATTGTCGAGCAAATTCTCGATGACGCGTTCGAGGCGCGTCCCGACTCCATTGACGATTGGCGCACGCCCGCTTGCCTTGAGCCTGATCGAGTGACCCTGGTTTTCGGCGCGATTCAGGCGCGAGCCGATGATCGCGTTCACCAGCTGTGCCAGATCGACTCGTTCAAGCGTGGCGCGGGACATTTCGGCATCGATCCGGCTGGCATCGGAGATTTCAGTCACAAGCCGGTCGATCCGGCGTACGTCATGCGTCGCCACCTCAACGAGACGTTCACGCAGCGACTTGTCTTCGACTCGCGGCAGCGATTCGATTGCACTGCGCAGGGAGGCGAGCGGGTTCTTGATTTCATGCGCGACGTCGGCAGCAAAGCTGTCAACCGCATCGATCCGGTGGCGCAGCGCCCCGGTCATGTCGGAAACCGCGCGCGCCAGGGTGCCGATTTCATCACCTCGCTCGGGCAGGCGCGGCACTTCGACTTCGCGCTCGCGACCCTGGCGGACGCGCTGGGCTGCGTTGGCGAGTTGGCGCAGCGGGGTGACGATCGTGCGCGCGAGGAACAGCGACAGCAGGATCGAGGCCCCGAGCGATACGAACACGGCCATTCCCAATGTCGAACGGGCGCTGCGCACCGCTTCGGTGATATCGACCGCGTTGCGCGTGGTGAGCAGGGTTGCCCCTTGCAGGCCGACGGGTGCAGCGGCGTTGATAACCGGTGTTCCATCGGGCGCATCGCGCAGCTGGATCTGGGAAATTCCCTCTTGGCGCGCTCGCGCCAGTTCGGGCCAAGATTCGGCGCTTGCTTCAGCTGGCTCGACATAATCGGGAATGGGATCGGCACCGACGATCGTATCGACTGCGCGATCGAGCATGCGGGCAAAATCTTCCGAGAAAGGCTCTGCAACCGGGTCGTCGAACTTGAAGGACGGCTCGTCGAGTGCAAAACTGTCGGCCCACAGCAAGCCTTCCGCATCGAACATGCGCAAGCGCATCTTCTGCTCCTTGCCGATTTGGACCAGCAATGCCTCTTGACGCTGGCGCGTCGCGCCCGCCAGCGCCTCTGCCGTGATCTGGGCTTCGATCCGGGCAAGCTTGTAGCGTTCCGAGAGCAGCTGTTTGCGATAGGAATCGAGGTAGAACACACCGCCACCGAGCAATACCAGGGGCAGGATATTGACCGCGAGGATGCGCCAGGTGAGTGACAGGCGCCCACGCCATCGAAGCCGCCTGGATCCGATCAGCTTGCCTCCGGTGCCGGCTTCCTTGTCGATCGGCAATTTCATACCTCGGAAAAGCTGTAACCGGCGCCATAGAGCGTTTCGATCGCGCCAAAGGTGGAATCGACCTGCCGGAACTTGCGCCGCATACGCTTGATATGGCTATCGACCGTCCGGTCATCAACGAAGATATCGTCGGGATATGCGGCATCCATCAACTGGTTGCGGCTCTTGATCACTCCAGGACGGGCGGCCAGCGCTTCAAGGATCAGGAACTCGGTTACGGTCAGCGATACCGGCTTGCCGTCCCACGTAACCTTGTGGCGCGCTGGATCGATGAACAGCTTGCCGCGCGTGATGGAAACGACGGGCGCCTCGCTCCGTTCCTGGCTGCCATCCGTCGGCGAGCCTGGATCGGATCGTCGCAGGATCGCGCGGATTCGCGCCACCAGCAGCCGTAGACTGAAGGGCTTGGCGATATAATCGTCCGCGCCCAGCTCCAGCCCGGCCTCTTCGTCTTGCTCGTCGTCCTTGCTGGTCAGGAAGATCACCGGAATTGCCAAATGTTCGCGAACGCGCCGCAGCAATTCCATTCCATCCATCTTGGGCATCTTGATGTCGAACACCGCCAGGTCGGGCGGATTGTCGACAAGTGCCTTCAACGCGGTCTCGCCGTCTGAATAGACGCGCGTAACAAAGCCTTCGGCTTGGAGCGCGATCGATACCGTGGTCAGGATATTGCGATCGTCATCGACCAGCGCAATGACTGTCTTGTCATCGTGCAGCCTTGGAGAATCGCCAACCGCTTCGGCCATCGCCCACCTTTCTGCCTCCAGCCCACTCAGCAACTAGCCGCTTCGGCGGTGCGAAACAACGTGTTGCGGGTGATTGGTGCGGAGGAAAAAGTTATCGCCGAGTCGGGTTTGACGGACCGGGCACGCCGCACTAAAGGGGCCGCGAGTTTGTGCGCATTCGTATGCCTGAATCGCTCGCGGATGCAGCCTTATCCCCTTACCGGCCAACCCGGAAATGCCGCAGGAGAATTGCGTGTCCACTCCGCTTAACCCTTCGCTTTCAAGCCAAGGCATTGATACCCAAGCCAAGATCCATTCCAATCTGGGTACGCCCCAGCTGATCGAGCATGCCCTTGCTCGCGGAGAAGGCAAACTCGCAAAGCACGGCCCGCTGGTGGTGGAAACCGGGCGCTTCACCGGCCGCAGCGTGAAGGACAAATTCGTGGTTCGCGATGCGACCACGGAAGAATCGATCAATTGGGGCGCGATCAACCAGCCGATGAGCCCCGAGCATTTCGCCAATCTGAAGGCCGATTTCCTGGTGGCACTGAAGGATCAACCGGAACTCTACGTCACGGACCTGTTCGGTGGCTCGCAGCCCGAATATCGCGTGAATGTGCGGGTCATCACGCAGATGGCCTGGCATGCGCTGTTCGTGCGGACCCTGCTGGTTCGTCCGACCGAGACGGAACTTGGTGAGTTCGCGCCCGAATATACGATCATCAACTTGCCCAGCTTCAAGGCCGATCCAGAGCGCCATGGCTGCCGCAGCGATACGGTGATCGCGGTCAATTTCAGCGAAAAGCTGATCCTGATTGGCAACACGGAATACTCGGGCGAAATGAAGAAGGGCGTTTTCGGCCTTCTCAACTATCTGCTGCCCGCTCAGGGCGTCATGCCGATGCACTGTTCGGCCAATATCGGGCAAGACGGCAAGACTGCGATCTTCTTCGGCCTGTCGGGCACCGGCAAGACCACTCTGTCCGCAGATGCCAGCCGCACGCTGATTGGCGATGACGAACATGGCTGGTCGGATTCGGCGGTCTTCAATTTCGAAGGCGGCTGCTACGCCAAGATGATCAACCTTTCGGCCGAAGGCGAGCCAGAGATCTATGCCACGACCAAGATGTTCGGCACGATCCTTGAAAATGTCGCGCTGGACGATGATACGCGCGAAATCGATTTCACCGATGCCAGCAAGACTGAGAATACCCGCGGCGCCTATCCGATCGATTTCATCCCCAATGCGTCTAAGGACAATCTGGGCCCGGTGCCTGCCAATGTCGTGATGCTGACGGCCGATGCGTTCGGCGTGCTGCCCCCGATCGCGCGGCTGAC
>SBHJ01000159.1 GCA_006226465.1 Alphaproteobacteria bacterium
GGCACAGATTGAATTGCCACTTTTGATCTTGCCTGGTGTGCGCGTGCTGCAATGTTCCTCGTCTTGGCCAGTCAGTCGCTCTCTGATTGGGGCGTCGCTACTACGAAGAAGCCATCGACAATTCCAACAATCGTACCTGGGACCAAATCAGCGCTCTCCTGGTCGGGACACCCCACTAGGCTTGGGCCCTCATCGCTCCATCGTTCAACCGCTTCGTTGAACTGAAGTAGTCGGCAATTTGAACCTTTAAATGGAACACCTTCGCCAATCGGCTCCAGGCTAGGTGGAAACTCTACCGGCGGCGGCCCTTCCTCTGCGCACGCAGCAAGCACAAGCAATGCGATTCCCAAGGCGCCAATGTGAAGTTCACTCAACGCTTTTGAAACCTGCATCGTCTTCTCCGCCATTTCGTACCAACTAGCTGCAATATGAATATCTCAGACTCTTAGGGCAAGTCCGTCGAATGAGTCTTGAACGCCCTTCAAAATGTGCAAAGATGCGCTCGGTTTTTAGGTTTTTCGCGACTGTGTATTCGCCTGTATTGGGGTTGGGAGAATTTGAATGAAGTCGATCTTGTATTCGGGACTTGCCGCGGCGTTGATGAGCATTTCTGCAATCCCTGCAGCAGCGCAAGGATCGAAATCATCATCCTCTCTTGAACTGGCTGCGGCGGTTGACGGACTTGCTCCGGGCGATTGGGTTTGGGCTCCGGAAATTGCCCCTGAGGGCCCGGTGACCGTTCTTGTAGATCTGACAGCCCAGCTTGCCTTCATTTACCGCAATGGCGTGAACATTGGTGTCTCAACAATTTCCTCGGGCAAACCAGGTCATGAGACGCCGACAGGCGTTTTCCAGATCCTTCAGAAAGATGCAGACCATAGGTCCAGCACTTACAATAATGCCCCTATGTTCTATCAGCAGCGTCTGACCTGGGATGGCGTCGCGCTGCATGCTGGTGGCTTGCCAGGCTACCCAGAGAGCCATGGCTGCGTTCATCTGCCGATTAACTTTGCCAAGGAACTGTTTAAGGTCACTTCGATGGGAGGAACGGTTGTTGTCACTGGTCGTGCTGGCGCCCCCATTCGCACTTTAGCAGGTGGAGTCCTTGCCCCAGTAGATGAACTCGGCACCAGAGCCGAACATTTTCCACTCACTGATGCAGAAGGGTGGGAATGGGACTTCTCCGTACCGGATGAAGGACCGCTGTCGGTTATCATCTCAACAAGCGACGAACGAGTGGTTGTCTTGCGCAACGGCAAAGAAGTCGGGCGCGCTAAGGCGACGATTGATGATCATATTGGAACGCATGTAGCAACTGTCCATCGGGGGAAGGACGGTAAGCTTCATTGGGTTTTGGTCGGTGTACCTGGCCATGAGGGAGAGGCAAACCATGCGCTGGATGCTATGGCTCTAGAGCGTCTTCGTTTGCCGCAGGGTTTCTATGACCAGCTCGCCCCAAGAATTGCTGAGGGTACAACAGTTCTTGTTACATCCGCAGGTGTTGGCGCTCACAATAGCGGCCAAAGGATGACGCTGCTTGCCGCAAACGACTAAACTTTGGGTAAGATGCTTTTTGATAAACCGATAGCCGCATGATTGTTCTTCCGTTCGGTCTTATAGGATTTCGGGTGTTGGCAGCTTCTTTGGCGCTGTCACTAGTTCCTATGGCGAGCCTTTCAGCCGAACCCTCTGCCGAGTTGGATGAACTAGCAGTCGACCTTGCCCCGCCGGTCAGTAAGCCAGCCATCAAGCAGATCGATGACCTCGGGCGCAGGCTTCTTGCGCTCAGAAGTTATCTTCGCACTAGCTCGAGTCTAGAAGATCGATGGAGCTGGACCGAGCAAGAGATTGAAGAGTTTCAGGGATCGCCTGAGCAATTGGCGCTGTTAAACGAGGTGGCCGCAATTGAAGCTCACTTCTCAAGAGAGAACCCGGGATATGCGATCTATGCAAACACGAAAATCCGCAGCCTTGATGTTCAGATAGCCCGTTGGAACGAAAACGTATCGGTCGGTTCAGCAGCGTCTGAACTGCTTTCAGCGTTAGAAGCGCATTTTCCCAACTTTGAAACGCAAGACAAGCTGAGCAGTGAAACGATCCGCAATTGGCTCGTGCGGTACGAACCTGAGATAAGGCCAAGCCTGGCGGCACCCGGTCTGACAAGGCATGGACAAGCGCATGCGATCGACTTCCAAATCATGCATGACTGGAGGCTGATTGCAGAAGCGAGTACTCGTCAGATAGAGCCGGTTTGGATCGCTAATGGTTGGGCAGAGAAGCTTGCGGAAAGCGTGAATGTAGCTGGACCCTCGTTTCATGGGCCTCTGACGTCCCCGAATGAACCTTGGCACTACGATTACCTCCCAAACCGATCACAATAGTGGTACCATAGCAATTGGCGCGGCACCAAAAAGGCACCCGTCCTCATAGCGGAGGGTGACAATCTCTACGGTGGAATCCAAGGGCAGCCGGCCAGCTCCTTCAACCAGCCAACAGAGCAGGCGAACGCCATCTTCGAGATCGATAACCCCGACAGGAAGCGGTGCGGATTCGATGAACGGGGTCGGGACTGCTCGGATCAAGGTCGTGGTATAAATCGTGCCTCGCCTTGTGAGCGACGTCCATTCCATGTTGCTGGCAAGGCAGTTCGGGCAATCGGGACGTGGTGGAAAACTGATCCGGTCGCACTCGCGGCAACGCGTCGATTGGAACAGCCCATCGCCGAGGCCCTGCCAGAACCAACGGGTGAGTTGACTCTCGCTCGGCAGCTTCGGGGCCTTACCATGGCGATCGATGATGCGGATCATGGCTCGGCCCTTTCGACGATGTGAGCCAGCGCTAGATTGTAGTTACCCCCTTCGCATGTGCTCAACGCCCGCTTCGCCCCGTTGACCTGGCGTTGCCCAGCTTGACCGGTTACCTGCTCAGCGCACTCGAGCAAGCTATAGAGGCCGGTCAGAGACGGAGGATGCCCGCGAGCCAGGCAGCCCCCCGAGGTGTTGACCGGTCGTGAGCCTCCGGGACCGCTGGTGCCATCGCGCGCCGCCTTGCAACCCTCGCCGCGAGAGAACAGGCCGATTGCCTCGGTCACCAATGCCTCGGTGATTGTGCAGGGGGCGTAGAGCTCGAACAGGTCGACATCGTCGAGTGTTGTCGAAGCATCGCTGAGACAATCGGACACTGCGGCTCGCGCTGCGGGAAAATCGGTCATGTCATGCGCGCGGTCGCCGATCTGGAAGAGACCGTCGTGACGGAAGCCGCGTCCTGCGAGGCGGGCATAAGGATTGCCCCTGGCTGCGACTAAGTCTTCTCGCGCAAGCACGAGGCAAATCGCTCCATCACCGCCTTGAGGCACATCATAGAGGCCAAGTGGATCGACCACCATTGGCGCTTCGAGTACGTCGGCAACGTCCAGCGGGGACTGAAACTGGGCGAGCGGATTGAGCCGAGCGAATTCGCGCGATTTTGTCGCGATGGCGGCGAGATCGCGGCGGCTCTGGCCGGTCTCATGCAGGTACCGATGCGCATCCATGCCGTACCAGCATATCGGGGTTACGCCGAATACCGACTGGAAATTGACGTCGCCGACGACGCGGTTGCCTTTTTCCATCAGCACTGGTGCGCGTTGTCCGGTCTGATAGGACAAGCCCAGCGCAAGCACATAGTCGGCGCGACCAAGCTGGATTTCGGCGGCGGCCATGTCGAATGCGAGGCCGCCGGTAATACCCATGATCCCCACCTCGGCGAGCATGCTGCGACACTGAAATCCCATGCGGGCAGAGATATAGACTGGCAGTCCAAGCTGGTCGGATTCAGGTGCGGCCGCGTAGAGAGCCGCGCCGACATCGCTCGGAGCGATCCCGGCCATTGCAAGCGCATCACGGATTACCGGGAAGAATCGGTCGGCCTCGTTAGTGCCTCCGCTTGCACCGGCTCCAGGCATGTACTTGCCGACCCGCAGTGCGCTCCAACCGGCGATTGCGACGCCGGGTATCATGTCGGGCCCATTTCCATCAGGCATTCACGTCAATCACGACGCGGCCGCGGAGTTTGCCATCGAGCAGTCCGGTCGCGAGTGTGGGTATCTGCGACATGGGGCGTATCTCGAAAACATCGGCCAGCTGCGCCGGATCTACCAGCCTTGCGAGATCGTCCCACGCTCGCTGACGCCGAGCCTGCGCAGCCATGACCGAGTCGATCCCGCGAAGGGTCACGCCGCGCAGGATGAAGGGCATGACTGTGGCAGGGAGGTCAGCCCCCCCGGCCAAGCCGCAGGCAGCGACTATCCCTTCATAGCGGGTCTGGGCCAGCAAGGTGGCGAGGGTCTTGCTACCGACACAATCGACCCCGGCGGCGTAGAGCTCCTTCTCGAGCGGGCGGGGATCGCGATCCAGCTCAGCACGATCGATGACATCGACCGCGCCCAGTTCGCGGAGGTATGGCTCCATCGATGGTCGACCGCTGACCGCGACCGCCTTGTATCCGAGCTTTGCAAGCAGCAGCAATGCGACCGAGCCGACACCGCCACTTGCGCCGGTTACGCAAACCTGACCGTCGCCGGGTTCCACCCCGTGATCCTGCAGCGCATGCACACAGAGTATGGAAGTGTAACCGGCGGTTCCGATCGCCATCGCCTGCTCAAAGCTGAACGCTTGTGGCAGGCGAACGAGCCAATCGGAGGCGACGCGCTGGTATTGCGAATACCCGCCCCAGACGGTTTCGGACATGCCGAAGCCATTGACCACGACCCGGTCTCCCGCATTCCAGTCTGGATTGGCGGATTCGACCACCGTTCCGGCCAGGTCGATGCCGCAGACCATGGGCATCGTGCGGCAGATCTTCCCACGTCCGGAAACCGCGAGCGCGTCCTTGTAGTTGAGCGAGGAATAGTCGATCCGGACCAGCACGTCCCGATCGGGGAGGTCGTCCAGGGTCAGCTCTTCGAGAGTGCCATGCGAACGCTTGTCCACTTCTCTGGCGACGATTGCGTTGAACTTGGTCATCGGATCTGAGCCTCTTCCTTTAGTTTCAGCCGTGGGACGCGCTTACGTCCCTACAATTTTCTGCTCGATCGCGCCGAAGATCGAGTGGTTTTCCTTGTCACGCATTTCAACGCGCACGGTGTCGCCCGGCTTCATGAAAGCGGTTTTTGGAGCGCCTTCGTAGATGGTTTCGATCATGCGGATCTCTGCGATGCATGAATAGCCGAGCCCACCTTCGCTCACCGGCTTGCCCGGGCCGCCGTCGGCGCCCTTATTGCTGATTGTGCCAGAGCCGATGATCGCGCCAGCACCCAGATTGCGGGTTTTGGCCGCATGCGCGACCAGCTGCGCCATGTTGAACGTGGCATCCACGCCCACTTCTGCGCGGCCGAAAGCTTCGCCGTTGTAGTCGACCATCAATGGCAAATGGATTAGCGAGTCCTTCCACGTATCGCCTAGCTCGTCCGGCGTGACGCAGACTGGCGAAAACGCGCTGGAGGGCTTGGACTGAAAGAAGCCAAATCCCTTGGCGAGCTCGCCCGGGATCAAGCCGCGCAAGGATACGTCGTTGACCAGCATCACCAGTTTGATGTGCTTTGCTGCGTCCTCTGCCGATACGCCCATCGGCACATCGTCGGTGATCACGGCCACTTCGCCTTCCATGTCGCAGCCCCAGGCTGTGTCGCCCAGCGGAATGTCATCACGCGGGGCAAGGAATGCGTCGCTGCCGCCCTGATACATCAGTGGGTCGTGATAGAAGCTCTCTGGAACTTCGGCGTCGCGCGCTTTGCGCACCAGCTCGACGTGATTGATGTAGGCCGATCCGTCTGCCCACTGGTAAGCGCGGGGGAGGGGTGAATGTGCTTCACGTTCATGGAAACGCTCGCACGGTACCGCTTCATGCTCGACATCCATTGCCAGCACTTCCAGTTTGGGCGCGATTTCGTCCCAGTTGTCGAGCGCGGCCTGCAATGTCGGCGCGATATTGTCCGCCGCGCAATAACGGGTGAGGTCTTTTGAGACGACAACGAGTTTGCCGTCGCGGCTTCCGTCTTTCAGAGTGGCGAGTTTCATGACTCGACTCCATGCTCCTGGCGCGCGATCTCGTGCAGCCAGGCAGCGTGCTGCGGAGCCTTCTTGGTCTGGCTCCATTCGTCGAGCATCAGCGGCGCGACGCGCTTCAGCTCGGCATATTGCTCGTCGGTGCCGATATCGGCGGCAAGTTCGACCCGGTGGCCGTTGGGGTCGAAGAAATAGATCGACTTGAAGATACCGTGGTGTGTGGGGCCGAGCACCTCGATCCCGAGGCTTTCGACATGATCCTTGGCCGCGAGCAGCTCGTCCTCGTTGTTCACGCGAAACGCGAGGTGCTGGACCCAGGCAGGGGTGTTTTCATCGCGGCCCATGTCAGGCTGGTTGGGCAGCTCGAAGAAGGCGAGGACGTTGCCGTTACCCGCGTCAAGAAACACGTGCATGTAGGGATCGTAGGTGCCGGTCGAAGGCACGTGGTCTTCGGCAAAGGCGGTGGTGTATTCCATGCCCAGGACCTTGCCGTACCAATCGACCGTTTCCTTCGCGTCCTTGCAGCGATAGGCGGCGTGATGGATGCCCGATGGCTTGACCGCCGTTGAGTTTGGCGGGCTCATTCGGCCGGTTCCTCGGCTACTTCGAGCACGCCGCGACGGATCTGGTCGCGCTCCATGCTTTCGAACAGCGCCTTGAAGTTTCCTTCGCCGAAACCGTCATCGCCCTTGCGCTGGA
>SBHJ01000213.1 GCA_006226465.1 Alphaproteobacteria bacterium
CCTTCCTTGCCGCCATAGGCCGCGCCTTGCAGCCATTGAAGGCCGATAACGCCACCCATATTCTCGGGCAGCAACAGGTACTTGACCATGTAGAGCACCAGCAGCGTCTGCATCGAATAATACGAAAAGCGCTCGCAGCCTTCGACGAAGGCGAGGTAGCCGAGTCCCTTCGGGTGGCCGATAAAAGCCTTGTCGGCCCGTTCGGCGGCTTCGTCGATATGATCCGGTGTGGCCTCGGCAAGAGTCATTCAGTCATCCTCGCTTGTTTCGTTTGCAACCGGTTAGCGTGCAATTGGGCGTGCGTCTTGCCCCTTTTCCCTTACGTCCCCAGTTGTTCGTCGAGAAACGTAGCGACAATGTTCAAAATCACATTCCTGTCGACATAGGCGTCACCGATGCCGCGAAGCAGGATGAAGGGCAGTTCGCCCGCATCCATCTTCTTGTCGTGCAACATGTGGTCTGTGAGCTGGCGGCCATTGCAGGTGAGGCCAAGATCCGACAACTTACTCGGCAAACCGGCGTCGGCAATTGCGCGCGCAACGCGTTCTGCGTCCTCGTTCGAAATCTTTCCCGCCAGCGCTGAAAACCGGGCCGCCAACGCCATGCCCAGCGCCACAGCCTCACCATGCAAAAGACGCTCGGAAAAGCCGGTTTCCGCCTCCAATGCATGGCCGAATGTATGGCCCAGATTGAGCAAGGCGCGTCTGCCCTTGGTTTCGCGTTCATCCTCGGCGACGATCCTGGCTTTCGCCGCGACGCTCCTCGCAACTGCGTGTTCGAGCGCTACGGGGTCACGGTCGAGCACGGCCTGCCCATTGTCGGCGAGCCAATCGAAGAATTCACGGTCCCCCAAGATGCCGTATTTGATTATCTCGGCATAGCCGGCGCGCATCTCGCGATCGGGCAAGGTGCTGAGCGTGTCGAGGTCGGCCAGCACCAGTCCGGGCTGATGGAAGGCACCAATCAAGTTTTTACCGGCGGGCGTGTTGATAGCTGTCTTGCCGCCGACGGAGCTGTCAACCTGCGCTAACAAGGTAGTTGGGATCTGGATGAATCCGCAGCCACGCTTGAGTATTGCACAGGCGAATCCGGTCAGGTCGCCGATCACTCCGCCGCCCAGCGCGATGACATGGTCGCCGCGTTCAACGCCCTCATCGAGCATCCAATCAGTCAGGGCCCGAAGCCCATCCCAGCTCTTTGCGCCTTCACCGGGAGCAACCACATGCCACACTGCTTCGTGGCCCGCGCCGGCGAGCGCGAGTTCCACCGTCCCACGCCAATGACCGGCGACATTGCCATCGGTCACAACCGGGACCTTTGGCTTGCGCAGCAAGGTGCCGCACTCAGCCGCCAAATTGGCGAGCAGACCGGTTCCAATCCGCACCTCATAGCTGCGGCCTGCCAGATCGACCGGGATCACAGCCATGCGTCGAGCCTTTCAAGAATGGTGGTGGCTGTATCGAGGTGAGGTCCTTTGCCGCTCTCGACACGAATTTGCGCCTGTGAATAGAATGGCCGCCGCTGTTCGAGCAACCGGGTGAGGATCTCGTGCGGATCGCCCTGCTTGAGGAGCGGACGCGTATCCCGCCGCGAGGTCCGTTCGACCAGGGTATCGACATCGCAGTCGATCCACACCGCGATGGCACGATCGAGGATCAGCGCCCGGGTTTCGGGATCGACGAAAGCGCCGCCGCCGGTTGCGATCACACCCCAATCCTCATCGATGAGGCGTGCGATGACCCGCCTTTCGCCGTCACGGAAATAGCTTTCCCCGAACTCCTCGAAAATCTCCGAGACGCTGCGCTGCGCGGCCTCTTCGATTGCTTCGTCCGCATCGACGAACTTGCGCCGCATCAGATTGGCAAGCCGCCGTCCAACGGTCGATTTGCCCACGCCCATCAGGCCAACCAGCACGATTGGCCGATCGATCCGCGTTGAAATGCGGGCAATCTCCGCTTCGCTGAGGCTTGAGTGCTGCTCGATCATTGCCGTTCCGCCTATAGATGGGGTAGGGCGGGCGCAATATGGCACTTCGGCAAAATTCGATTCAACAGGGCGCTGGCTCATTTGTTCGATCCCGCTGGACGCGGCGCCGCGGACTGATATTGGGGGCCGTGATGATGGCGGTGATTGCCTTGGCCTGGTTCGATGGCGGCGAGGAACCGCTTCATCCGATTGTGCAAGATGTTGCCGTTCCGGAGGGTCGCTGATGAAATCGTGGCTATGGGCAAGCGGTGCCGCGATTGCGCTAGGTGCGAGCATAGCACTGGCACAGGATGCACCCGAATCGCTTCTCCCCCCGGGCTTTGATGACCCGCCTCCGGCACCAAGCCCAGCAGCGCGCCCTGCTGCTTCGGCCAATCGTCCCGCACAAGTTCCATCTGCGCCTGCGGCACCCGGTTCGACGCCGGTAGTCCAGCCGCTGCCGGGTTCCGGTGTGGTGGTTCCCGGCCTGGACGGTCTCGATCTGGGCAAGATCCCGAGCATGGAAGAGCTCGAAGGCATGTCGACCGACGAGCTCGACGAATTGCTCGGACTCAAGCCCAAGTTCGATATTCCCCCAGGTGCGCGCCGGTCGATGGAACGTGTCGGCATCCTCCACCAGTCAGAAGGCGGATTGCCGAGTGGATCGCTGGCAAAGCAACCGGCTGCCTTGGTGCGCGCGGCATTGGCGGGAACCAAGCGTCCCCTGGTTTCGCGCTGGGGGCATATCCTGCTTCGTCGTACGCTGGCGAGTAGGCTTGCTGCGCCTGCAGGCATGAACCCGGTCGAATTTGCCAGTCTGCGCATGGTGGCGCTCAACCGGATGGGTGAATTTGGCATCGCTCGCGCGGTCGCGCAGGATGTCGATACAGCCAATTGGAACCGACCGATGATCGCGGCAGCGCTCACCGCCTATATCGGGACGCAGGATATTGTCGGCGTTTGTCCGGCGGTTCGCTTCCATGGCTCCATCCGCGAAGACGCGACCTGGACCATGCTGCAGGCGATTTGCAACGCCTATGCGGGCGAAGGCGCATTGGCCGGGTCGCAGTTCGATCGGGCGTTACGCCAGGGGATTGCACCCAGGATCGATGTTCTTTTGGCTCAGCGCTTTGCAGGGGCGGCGGGCAATGGTCGCCGGGCGGTCGATATCGAATGGGATGATGTCGAGGATATCAACCCCTGGCGGTTCGCGCTTGCCAATGCGTTGGGCGAGGAAATTCCGGAAAGCCTGAGCGACGGTGCCGGTGCCTACTACGAACGCGTATGGGCCAACGCCCCGATGATTGGCTTACCGATGCGTGCTCGGGGCGCCGATCGCGCTGCGCGCGAGGGATTGCTGTCCGCGCGCGCAATGGTCGATCTCTACAGCCAGATCTATGCCGATGACACGATCACAGGCGAAGAGGCCGAGCGGGCAACGCAATTGCGCGACGCCTACACCGCCAGCTCACCCAAGGATCGCCTTGCGGCCATGCAATCAATCTGGGGTGGCGATAGTGCGGGCGACTACGGCCGCTATGTGCTGACCGCCTATGCCGCAGCACGCATTCCGGCCGATAGCAGCTTTGCAAGCGATGCGGACGCTTTGATCGCTTCGATGCTCACCGCAGGGCTCGATCGCGACGCAATGGCATGGCGTGATGCCGTTGAGCCGGGCAGCGCAGCCTGGGGGCAGATCGTGCTGGTGCAGCCCGGCAGGGGCCGCATGGCGGTGAGCGACGCGATCGACAGCTTCATCGATGATGATGCCAGCGAGGATGATCGCAAATCGCAATTCCTGATTGCGGGGCTGGCTGCGCTTGGCCGAATCAGCGATGCCGATCTCTCCAATTTTTCCGCGCGGGTCGATCTGGACCTTAACAGCCAGACCAAGTGGAGCCGCATGATAGCGCGTGCTGCACGGCTCAATAACCGAACCTTGGTGGCGTTGCTGGCGGGGCTGGGGATGCAGGGTCAAAGTTGGAAGCAAATGACTCCGCGACACCTCTACCACATTGTTTCGGCGCTCAATCGGGTGGGCCTGCAATCCGAAGCCCGTATGATCGCCGCGGAGGCGGTCGCGCGCGGGTGATGCCTGGTTTCCGATGAGCGCCGCGGTCGAAGCTTTCCTCGACATGTTGGCAGCGGAGAGGGGTGCTGCGGCAAATACGCTCGCAGCCTATCGTCGTGACCTGGAGGGAGCAGAAGAGGCGATTGGCGATCTTGCCCAGGTTGACCGCAATGCGGTGGCGCGGTTGGCTGGCGCGTGGTCAGGCCTGGCTCCTTCTTCCGTGGCCCGGAAAAGCTCTGCCTTGCGGCAATTCTTCGGGTTCGCGCAGGATGAGCGTTGGCGCGAGGACGATCCCTCAGGTGCCTTGCCGCGTCCCGCCATCCGCCGTCCGCTCCCCAAGCTTCTATCTCACGAAGCGGTGGACGCCCTGTTTGCGCGCGCTGAGCTGGAAGCCGCAAGTGACAAGCCGGCGGCGATCCGCCAGCTTGCGCTGCTCGAGATGCTTTACGGTTCGGGTTTGCGGGCGACCGAGCTGGTCTCTCTGCCCGTGTCTGCGGTGCCGCGCGATGCCCCCCTTTTGACCGTGATGGGCAAGGGCGGTCAGGCGCGCATGGTTCCCGTAAGCGACCGGGCGCGAGAGGCGCTTTCCCGGTGGCTCGCGGTGCGTGACGACGGATCGCGTTATCTATTTCCATCGCGCGGCAAGCACTTGTCGCGGATTCGCCTATTTCAGCTGTTGAAGGAACTGGCTGTTCGGGCGGGTCTGGCGCCGGAAGGAGTTAGCCCGCATGTGCTCCGCCACGCCTTCGCCACCCATTTGCTGGAAGGTGGGGCAGACCTGCGTGTGCTGCAAACCCTGCTTGGGCATGCCGATATTTCGACCACGCAGATATACACTCATGTCGATGCCGCGCGGTTGGTAGCCTTGGTCAATTCGCGACATCCCCTTGCCCGAAGCCGAACATCGGACTAACCGCTCTGCCGATGATAGCCTACCTCGAGTTCGAGAAGCCCGTCGCCCAGCTGCAAGAGCGGATTGCGGAATTGCGCGCCGCCTCTGAAGGTGACGACGTCGATATCAGCGCCGAGCTGGCACGGCTGGAGACCAAGAGCGCCGATTTGCTGGCCAGCACCTATGCCTCGCTCACGCCTTGGCAAAAGACGCAGGTCGCACGCCATCCGCAGCGCCCGCATTTCTGCGATTTCGTTAAACACGCTTTCGAAGAATTCGTGCCGCTGGGTGGTGATCGTTATTATGGCGAGGACGAGGCGATCATGGGCGGGTTTGCGCGCCTGAGAGGCCGCCGAGTCATGCTGATCGGGCACGAAAAGGGCCACGATACCGAATCGCGCATTCGCCACAATTTCGGGATGGGCAAACCAGAGGGCTATCGCAAGGCGATCCGCCTGATGGAACTGGCGGGACGTTTCGGCCTGCCGGTAGTGACCTTGGTCGATACTTCCGGTGCGTTTCCGGGGATAGAAGCAGAGGAGCGCGGCCAGGCCGAAGCGATTGCACGCTCGACCGAAGCTTGCCTCGCCTTGCCAGTGCCAATGGTCGCAACCATTGTGGGTGAGGGCGGATCGGGCGGTGCGGTTGCACTCGCCAGTGCGGAACGTGTGTTGATGTTCGAACACGCTGTTTATTCGGTGATTTCACCCGAGGGTTGCGCTTCGATCCTGTGGCGGACGAGCGAGAAAGCGTCGGAAGCGGCCGAGGCGATGAAAGTTACCGCGCAGCACCTCAAGCGCCTGGGTGTGATCGACCGGATCATCAAGGAGCCAGTCGGCGGGGCCCAACGCGACCCGGCAGCAGCGGCACGGGAACTAGCGGACTCGATCGACGAAGAGCTTGATGCCCTGGCTGATCTTTCGGCAGATGCGCTGCGCCGTATGCGCGAAGAGCGCTTTTTGCAGATTGGCGCCGCCTAACGCCCTTGCCGAGTAAGGGGATTATGCTGCAAAAGCTTGAATCGTAACGCCGTGTGCAGCGTGAGGTGGGTCGCTGCCGTTTCTTGACCGGAGAGTACCCATGCCGATTCCGACCCTTTTACTATCGCGAAAGAACCTTGCTCTTTGTGCTGCAGCGCCGCTGGCACTAACGTTGACTGGATGCATGGGAGGCGGAACGATTCCCAGCGCCTCGACACCGATTACGCAAGCCGAAGCACAGCAAGGTGCGGAGATGCACCCGCAGCTGTTGCAGGAATTTGGTGGCGCGATGAGCGGTGCTCATGCGGACTATGTCGCGGGAGTCGGCCAAAGGATTGCGTTCCAGTCGGGCCTCGCTACTACGCCGGGCGCGTTCAACGTATCGCTGATCAACAGCTCGGTAAACAACGCTTTCGCGATCCCCGGCGGTTATGTTTACACCACGCGGCAGTTGGTGACCCTGATGAACAACGAGGCCGAACTGGCCGGTGTACTGGGGCATGAGGTTGGCCATGTGGCGGCTCGTCATTCCCAGCGGAGGCAGCAGGCGGCGCAGCGCAATTCGATCCTGGGTGTCGCTGGAGCGATTCTTTCTGGAATTTTCCTGGGCAACACCGGGATCGGCGAGACGCTGTCGAAGACTTTCCTGCAGGGTTCGCAATTACTGACGCTCAAATTCTCGCGCAGCCAGGAGCTGCAGGCGGACGAACTGGGTATCCAATACCTTGGCAAGGCTGGGTACGATCCACGGGCGATGGCCACCGTTCTG
>SBHJ01000122.1 GCA_006226465.1 Alphaproteobacteria bacterium
TGCGAACCATGCTTGAAATCCACCAATTCCCCTGTCTGTCCGACAATTACGGATACCTCGTCCATGATCCAGCGAGCGGGGAAACCGCGGCGATCGACACACCTGACGGTGCGGAATATCTGCGCCAGGCGGAAGCCAAGGACTGGAAAATCACACAGATCTGGAACACCCATTGGCACCCCGACCATGCCGGCGGAAACGGCGCGATCAAGGATGCAAGTGGCGCCACGATCATAGCGCCGCAGGAAGTCGACAAGCTCGGCGGCGTGATCGATCGGGTGGTGGCGCATGGCGACACCGTACAGCTTGGTGAATTTGCCGCGCAGGTGATCGATGTTTCAGGCCACACCAATGGCCACATCGCCTATTACCTGCCCGAAGCTGGCACGGCCTTTGTAGGTGACAGCGTGTTTGCGCTGGGTTGCGGCCGAATGTTCGAGGGCGACCCCAGGCAATTTTGGGCGAGTCTCAACAGGATCAAGGACCTGCCGCCCGAAACGACGCTCTATTGTGCGCATGAATATACCCAATCGAACGCCAAATTCGCGCTCCACGCCGATCCGGGCAACGCGGCGCTTCAGGCCTATTCAGATGAAATCGATGCAAAGCGGGCCAAGGGAGAGTGGACCGTCCCGATGGGGCTGGCGCGGGAACTGGCGACCAACCCGTTCCTGCGCGCCGATGATCCTGCGATGATGGCGAAATGGGGGGGAGCCAGTCCGGCAGAGACCTTCGCTGCCCTGCGCGCAGCCAAGGACAATTTCTGAGCGCATGAAAGCACTCCAGGTCTCAAGGCTGTCCGAAGATCTCTCGGGCGTCGGTCTGGTGGATCTGCCGCAGCCAAGCCCCGGCCCAGGCGAGTTACTGATACGGGTTCGTGCTGCCTCGCTCAACTATCCCGACCTGCTGATGACGCAGGGCAAGTATCAGTTCAAGCCAGACCTGCCTTTCATCAGCGGAATGGAGTTAGCGGGAGAGGTATTGGAAGCTGCTCCGGACAGCGGATTCAAGCCCGGCGAGCGGGTAATGGGAGGCAGCAAGTCAGGCGCGATGGCCGAAATGGTCGTCTTGCCTACCGGTGCGATCAGAAAGGTCCCAGAAGGACTTAGTTTCGCTGATGCCGCAGCCATGGGTGCTGCCTATATCACTGCCTACACCGCGCTGGTCGAACTGGGCGGGCTCAAGACAGGACAATGGGTGCTGGTCCATGGCGCAAGCGGCGGCGTGGGCCTTGCTGCTTGCGATCTGGCCAAGGCGCTGGGGGCGAAGGTGATTGCGGCGACCCACCGGGCTGACAAATTCGATGCGCTGAAGCAGGCATCGGGCGCGGACGCCATAATCCTCAATCACGGCCGCTTTCGCGAACAGGTCAGCGAACTGACCAGTGGCCGGCTGTGCGATCTCGTCTTCGATCCGGTTGGCGGTGATGTGTTCGATGAAAGCACCCGCTGCGTGACTTTCGGTGGCAAATTGTTGGTGGTCGGCTTTGTTACAGGCCGTATTCCACAGGTCGCAGTCAATATCCCGCTGATAAAGGGCTTTTCCATCGTCGGGGTACGCGCGGGCGAATATGCCCGGCACTTCCCGGAACGCGGTGCCAGGATCAGGGATGAGGTCGAGAAACTGGCGATGAGCGGGGCGATCAAGCCCCATATCGACCGTGTCCTGCCGCTGGATGATTGGCGCGAGGCCTTCACCGCCATGCAGAAGGGTGAACTGATCGGGAAAGTGGTACTCGAACCCTGAATCAAAAAGGGCGACCCATGGGGCCGCCCCTTTGAACTCTCATTTCGCCAGAACTCAAAGCCCCGAGATAATCTCGTCGGCAAGCTTGCGATCGGCGTCAGCACCATGCTGCTCGGCGATCAACGCGCGAGATGCTGCCGCGGCTGCAGTGGCCGCCTTGGCCCGCAGCTGTTCAACCGCTTCGCGTTCAGCAGCAGCGATCTTGTCTTGCGCCATTTTCTTGCGCCGCTGGACGAGACCCGCTGCATCGGCTTTGGCCTTCGCAACGATTTCTTCCGCCTGCTTCTCGGCACTAGCCTTGAGTTCGGCAATCTCGCCGTCAGCCGCAGCCATTTTCTTGGCATAGCTGGCTTTCAGCTCTTCGGCCTCTGCGCGCAACTTGGCCGCTTCATCGAGTTGCTTGCGGATCGCATCGATCTGTGAATCGAGCCCCCTGGCAATCATCCCCGGTACGCCCGCGCGCAACATGATGGCAATCACCACCAACATTGCAATTGCGATTGTCATCGCGGGGGTGAGGAATCCAAACGCTGTTGGTTCCGCATGTTCGCCGCCATGGGCAACTTCGGCAGCGTGAACGAGGAGATCAAGCATTGGCCAGCGCTCCTGCCACGGCTGCTCGAGCCTCAGCCTGCGAAACCTTGGTTCCCGTGAGCTTGACGACGATATCCTGCGTCGCTTCGCTAGCTACTGCTTCAAGCTCGGTCAGTGCCGCCTTGCGGGCAGCATCGAGTTCGGCTTCGGCAGCGGCAATCTTGTCGGCCACGTCCTTGTCCGCCTTTGCAAGCTTCTTTTCGAGATCGGCCTGCGCCTTCTGCTTGGCCTTGGCAGTCACCGCCTGTGCATCTGCGCGAGCGTTGTTAAGCTGCCTACGCCAGGCCTCTTCGCTGGCTTCGGCTTCGTCCTGAAAGCGTTGGGCTTCGTCGAGGTCGGCAGCGATCTTGGCGTCACGCGCATCGATCGTTGCTTCGACCTTGGGAAGAATCCCGCGGCCCACGACGAAAAAGATCACTGCCAAGGTCAAGACCAGCCAAAACCACTGGGACTGGTAGACAAGGGCCAATTGGGAAATCTGGGGCATCGGTTTCTCTTATCGGTCCGTAAATCGGTCCGGCGGGTCGAGCCCGCCGGGTACCGGATCAACGTGCGTAGAGGATGATCATTGCAACGGCAAACGCCATCAGGCCGAGCAATTCGGCGGCGGCGAAGCCGATGTAGAGAACGGTGGTCTGGCCCGGCGCAGCAGCCGGATTGCGCAGAGCGCCCTGAAGAAACGAGCCGAACACGTTGCCAACGCCGGCGGCGGCAGCACCTGCGCCGATTGCCGCAAGACCGGCACCGATGACCTGTGCAGAAGCGAGATCCATGATATTAACTCCGTTATATAAGCGATTGAAAATTAGTGAAGGTTGACTGCGTCATTGATGTAGAGCGCAGTCAGCAGCGCAAACACGTAGGCCTGGATACCGCCAACCAGCAGTTCCAGCGCATTCACGAAGATCAGGAAAATGAAACAAAGAGCCGAAATGCCCCAGCCCAGCGCGCTTCCGGCATTGAGGCCTTGGATGACGAAATTGCCGAATACTTCGAGCAGCACGTGCCCAGCAAACATCGCGACGAAGGGCCGCAGTCCAAGGCTGAATGGGCGTACAAGGAAGCTGACAAATTCGATCGGGGCCACGAACATCTTCACGGGCAGCGGTGCACCTGACGGTACGAACAGGCTTAAGAAATGGAGGCCGTGCTTCCAAAAGCCGACAGCAAGAACGATTGCGAAGCTCAGGATGCTGAGCACGCCGGTGACGCTGAATTGACCGGTCACCGCAAACGGATGGACGCCGGGGACAACCGCCACGGGCATTGCGCTAAGCCAGTTCGACGCCAGGATAAACATGAAAGCCGTGAATATCCAAGGCAGGTACCGGCGACCTTCAGGTCCGATGCCCTGCTTTGCGATATCGCCAACAAAGCCGAAGAGGCCTTCGACCGCAGCCTGCCAGCGGCCGGGCACGATCTGGCGTTTGGTGCCGCCCCACATGAAGGCAATGATCACAGCCAGTACGACGATCATCCACATGGCCGAATTGGTGAACTGGAACGGAGTCCCGGTCAGTTCGCCCCCTCCAATCGGAGAGATCGAGAATTGAGCCATCGGATCCATTTTGGCTTCTGCCGCCACGTCGTTTCTTTCCCTGTCCTGGTGTTGCCGCGCGTCAGCTGGCTTTGTTGATGCGCACTACCTGCAGGCAGGCGCCAAAAAATGCGAAGAACATCAGCCCGATCATGATCCAGGGCCGGGTATCGAACAGTCCGTCAAGGAACCAGCCGATCACAATTCCACCCAGCGGATAGCCAACCATGGTGGATGCGATATGCATCGCGCGGCTGCGTCCGTCGAATTCAGGCTGGTCTTTGCCGGTCCTATGATCTTCTGCCGCGCGCGCCGCAGCAATCCGCTGTTCAAGCGAATTGATGGCCGGGTCTTCAGCCATAGTTTCGGTTTCGGGGTCGTGGGCCACGAAAAACGTTTGCCTCGCGCAGGAGAAATGGAGCTCTCGACCGGGAGCTCCGGCCGTCGACGCGTGCGCCTTTAGCTGCGCCTCAGAGGCGAGTCAACAAGGCCAGACCAAGCGAATGATGCACAGTTCGCAACAGAGCTTTCGCTTCGGGAAACTTCGCCAGATACCAACTTGAGGGATCAGATTTGCGGGCAGCGCGGATCGCGCAGCGGCGCGGCGCTGGTCCGCGTCTGCCAACTGCCGTCAGGTGCCATATATTTCTCGCCCGGAGAGGTCTTGAGAATCAGCTGGCAACCAGTCGAAAGCGCATATTCCTCCAACGTTGCGTTGTTTTCCTGCGCCTTCTGGGCATAGATCGCGCGACGCTTGATATTGATATCGTTGACGATCCGGCGCAGGTCAGCCGTTTCGCCCCCGACAATGCCAAGGAAACCGTCGGGCTTCTCGCCGATCTGTCCGGCAGCCTTGGCCGCGGCATATTCAGGATCGCGCTGCGCCAGAGCAGGCACGGCCACACCTGCGGCAAACACAACCGCAAGCACACCGCCCATGGCGATATTCTTGATCGAACTTTGGTTTACGCGCTTCGGCATCAGAAAATGTCCTCGTTCTCTTCGATCGTATTGGCTGCATCTTCAGCCAATCGGTAGATCACTTCCTGCCGGATATTGATGTTGAGCTCGATCACGATCGGCTTGTCGGGCGCGGTAACATTGATGCACCCGGCAAGCAGTGTGGCACTCCACATCGCCAAACCGGCTTTGGCCATACCGCCCAGATGTCTTGCGCGACCCCACATGGCAACGCTTGTGACATTGCCGAGCGGCTCGGTCAATTTCGGGTGGATCATGGCTTGCTCTCGCTTTCCTCAGGCTGAATGGCCGGTTTGTCGGGGTTAATCTCTTCGGGTTTGTTGGCAGGTGGGCCGGGCGTAGCTGGCGCAACGAAACGTCCGCCCCTTGATTCGAGCAGTCCCAGCTCGCGCGGATCGCGGATGAAGCTGGCATCGTATGTGCTCCGCAATCCGCCAATCAGCTGGTAAAACGGTGCACGTATATTGACCTTGAACTTGATCGGCAGCTTGGCGATCTGTTTGGTCACGAAATTCTTGCTGGCGGCCTCGCCCTGCTTCACTCCATCGAATTGAACCCGCGTGACGATCTCGCCGGTCAACGGACCCTCCATTTCGATCAGCATCTGCCGGAAATCGATCGATCGCAGCATGTCGAAGGCGAAATTCGCCATGGCAGACATATCTTCATAGGTCAGGTCCCCGACATAGGAGAGGTTACCGCCGGGTGGACGCGAGATCAGCAGGCCTTCCTCAATCCAGCCGTTGCCATCTCCATCGAATACCAGGGGCACAGTGCCGTCGAATATCCCGGAAGCCGCAAGGTTGCCCATATCCATCGTGGCGAGAAATTGCGCGGCATCGGCGCCAACGATCTCGATCACATAACGACGGGTCTCATAAGCCAGCAGATCGAGTTCCACTGGGCGGAGCGTGAGCGTGCCCCCCATGAAAGGCCAGGTTCCGCCTTTGATTGAAACGAATTGCCCGTCGCGCATGTCGAACTTGAATTTGCCATCGGCAACGAAGACGCCGGGGTTCATCCCCTCCAGGCTCAGCTCCTGATTGGGTGCGGTGGTGAGCGCCAACAAATCGGTGAAATGGATTGTACCGTTTAGACCGTAAATCGGGCCGAATGCCGCCGCCAGATCGAGCCCTTCGCTGGTGAAGGAGCCTGAACTGGTTACTTCCTGCGGGTTCCAGTCGATCCGACCATTGCCGGTCACCGTGCCATCGACCAGCGCGATGATGCCAACCACCAGATCGGTCAGGTCTTCCGGCTGCATCGCCTTGCTGAAATTGAGCCCGGGTACATCGATATCGGCATGGCCGGTGCCGGAATTCAGGTCGTGCCGAATATCGACGTTGGTCACCTCCACACCCTTGCGCGGATTGCGCAGCGTGGCGTGTGCCGTGATAACATTGTCCTTGAGCGCAAGCACAGCGTCACGCGCCACCAGCGGGTTGAAGCGATCCACTTCAGCACGGTCAAGCAAGCGGAACTGCCCACCGTCCACGCTCAGCACACCGTCGGCAAAGTTCCACTGACCCTGCCCTTCGGTCATGTCCAAGGGAACTGTGTCGAGATTGACTTCGGTCCCGGCGAATGTGCCATCGATCTGGCCGCCAACTCTGCCGTCGATCCGGCCCAGCGCGAACCGGCTGACATCGTCGCCCTGGCCCAAGGCGATATCGGCCCCCTCTATGACGAATCCACTTTCAGACGAATATTCGATTCGATCCGTGGTGATACTTATCGGCGATTCCCCAAGACGACCGATCAGGGAAACAGGCCGAC
>SBHJ01000064.1 GCA_006226465.1 Alphaproteobacteria bacterium
GCATAGGCATTGGCGATCCTGGCAGCGATCGCGGGATCATCGGATTCAAAGCTGATCGGAACAATCCGATTGTCGATCGGGACGTCGGCTTCGACATTGGCCTGCAGCAAATCGATTGCCAGCTTCCGGCGTGCTGCCTGCGCGTCTCTTGCGTCGGCCTGGCCAAGATCAGGACTATCTTCGATCTCGCCCACAAAAGTCGGGTCATTTGCCAAATTCAACCTGTCGGCAACGCGCGCGGCCAGCTTCTTGCTCTCAATCACCGTGCCTTGGGTGAGCATGAACCGCGTGATCTCGTTGGATGCGAGCCCCGGTTCGATATCCTGACCTTGCACAATATTGTTGCCATATGGATCAATTCGCACAGTCGCGACCGCGCGGTACATCGGCGTCATCAGCAATGTGATCACTAGGCTGGCGAGCAAGACGAGGGCGATCGTTGCGAGAATTAGATGCCGCTGGCGGAACAAGGCACCGCGCAGATAGGTCGTATTGACCAGCGCATTCTCTGGCTGTTGGCCATATTGCGTATCGGGCAGGTATCGATCCACCCAGTGACGGGTTGTTTGCGTTTCCCGGGGATCGGTTTTGATCTGCGCAGCCCCGGTCATCGTCAAAAATTCACATTGCTGAAGATAGCGAATGCGGGCAGCGCCTTCAGGAGATCCTGCCAGAACTGCGACAGACCCGAAATGCCCACCACGACGCGATCACCCGGTTCGATGACCGGATCGATCATCGTGCCATCGCGGACTGCAGAGTAATCGAATAGGGCGACTGATAGCCCTTGCGCATTCTCGCGAAAAATCGCGACCTCGCGCAATTTGGCCACGCGATTGGGGCCGCTGGCGAGGGCTATGGCCGAAGAAAGTTTGGCGCCGGGCCTGAAGCTGTAAACGCCCGGCTTCTCGACACCGCCTTCAACCGTGACCTGGTGCGATCCAAACTCCAGGACGTTGATGCTGACCTTGGGGCGCTTTAGTCCGGAATCATCAAGCTGGTGGGTTACTTCAGCGGTTAATTCGGCGGTGGTCATGCCGGCGGCAGGAATGGTTCCAATAAGCGGCAAGGCGACCATTCCATCCGCGCCCACCGGCATCCTATCGACAGAAAGATCGGGTTCACGAAATACCATGATCGAGATCACATCGGCCGAACGTAGGATGTAATGCTCTGACTGCCTTGTTTCGTAATCCATCTGACCCAGGGCTTCAACGGGCGTCGCTGCGACTGTGCCAACCTGAGGCGCGGTGGTCCCGCAACCGGCGACAGCAATGGCGAGCGCAAGGATCAGCGCGACACGACACCGGCAATAAGCCTGCAAATCCCTCACTCGTTTGCCCTTTGCGATCAACGCTTCGAGTAAGCGCTTGCCTGTGGAGGCGCAACTCAGCCGGTGGAACAGACTGTGGGCAAGCTGGACAATTAAATGGTCTTAATCGATCAATCGATAATGCGTCCTTGGTGTATGCAATTTTCGGTGGCGCGATGATGCCCAGCTCGCTTAGCCTTGCGGCATGCGCGGTCTATTTTGCGGTGGCGGTCTTGTGCTGGCGAGCGATCGGCGCCGCAAAGACGGCTGGGCATGGCAATGGTCAGGCTCGGCTGTGGTCGTTCCTGGCTGTGCTGTTCATTCTTCTGGCCGTAAGCCGCATGCTGATGGTGGAGGAGCTTGTGCATAAAACGTTGCGCGGCCTGCTCGAAGCTGAAGGAGCCTACTCAAGCCGTCGTGATTGGCAGGCTCCGCTCAGTGCATTTGCGTTAGTCGCGCTCGCTGCTGCCGTGGCATGGATATGGCAAGATTCGCGCCGCCTGGATGGCACGCCGAAAGCCTTCTATCTGTTTCTTGGCAAGCTGGCCGGGCTGGCCATGCTGGGCTTGGTGGCGCTTCGGCTGATTTCGTTCCACGCAGTCGACAGCCTACTCTACGGCGGCCCGCATCTCAACTGGGTGATCGATATGGGAGCAAGCCTGGTCGCCGGATACGCCGCATGGCGATATCGACTGTCTCAACCGACCCCATGATGTTGCGCGACGATCGACGCTAGCTGCGCGGGTGCCGCCAATTTCGATGAGTTAATGGACTAACGCAGTTGCCCCGATGTGACGAAACCGGCCACCACAGTTTGCAACCGGTCAAGTGTGGGCGAAATTTCATGTTCGATTGGCCCGCACGCCAGCCCCAGTGTAACCGCATTGCGCAATTCTGTTTCATCCACCGCGACAAAGATGCCTCTGCGCCCCGTAAGCTGTGCGGCGGTCGAAAGCTGGTGATCGTTCCGGTGCTCTCCCAATCCGGCCCTGCGCGGCATCAGGACGATCGGCTTCAGCAGCCGCCTTGCCAACAGCACGGTGCCGATACCCGCATGGCTGACGATCAATGCGGCGCGCGATGCGAGTTCTTCGAATTCGGCAGGTCCGAATTGCGCCTTCGATGACATGTTGGAAGGTACGTAGCTGGTCGGGCCCGTTTGTGCGACGAAGTCGATTCCGAAATCCGGTTGGATCCGATCCATGGCACGGATCAACCGGTCAAAACCAAGCTGCATGCCAACTGTGATCAGGATCATAGCACCGATCCCCTGAACTGGATGTGCGCATCGTCCGCCAGATGTTCCCACTGTGTCAGGCATTTTGCCCCGACCAACATGGCCAGCCTTCCGGAAAGGGAGATCCGCTCTGCATTGGCAATGCTGTCGATCCACAGCACCTGCGCGCCCAGAATTCGCCCCCACAGGATGCAAAAGAACCCGGGTGCTGCGCCGGTCGAGACCACAACATGCGGGCGAATACGCCAGACATGGCCAAGCGATACAACGGCACAGCGCAGGGCATTGATTGGCTGGGTCAGGTTGCAGTCGGGTAAGGAAAGCACCTTCACCTTGCCGGAATGCGCTGCTTGGTCGGAATCGGTGGTGGCAAAGCGGAGGTCACAAGATGGGAAGTCTTGCATTAGAAGCATCAATTGCTCCCAATGCCCACCGCCCGATGCCGCTGCCAGAACCCGTGTCATGGCCGATCTATCCGGTGTGGCCGCTGGCAAAGTCAATCTGCGTCCTGCAGATTCCCACCCTTGCCAGTTTGGTGCGCGCGCGCCATGCAGTGGCGCGAAGGGAGACAAACTTGATGTCGCTGTCGAATGGTCCGCTTACCGGTCTCAAGGTAGTCGAGTTCGTCGGAATTGGGCCTGGCCCGCATGTCGCCATGTTGCTGGCTGACCTCGGGGCAGAGGTTGTGCGGATCGAGCGGCCGGGGGGACAGGCGATGAACCCGGTCGTCGAACGGGCACGGCATCGGGTCGAAGTGGACCTGAAAAGCCCGGAAGGGCATCAATTTGTACTCGACGCATTGACCCATGCTGATGTGCTGGTCGAGGGCTATCGGCCGGGCGTGATGGAGCGTCTGGGACTCGGACCGGAGGTGCTGCACGCTGCGAATGAGCGGCTGGTCTATGCAAGGATGACGGGCTGGGGGCAGGAAGGCCCGCTCGCCATGGCTGCCGGTCATGACCTTAACTACATCGCCATCACAGGTGCGCTTAGCGCCATCGGCAAGAAGAGCGAATTGCCTATTCCCCCGCAGAACCTGGTCGGCGATTTCGGCGGCGGATCGATGTATTGCGCATTCGGTATCCTCGCCGCGCTCTACGAACGCGAGCGTAGCGGGAAGGGTCAAGTGGTTGATGCGGCGATTGTCGACGGGGTTACCAGCTTGATGAGTTTTTTCTTCGGCCAGCCGCCCAGCGCATTTCGCACCACCAAACGCGGGCATGGCCTGTTGGGAGGCGCGGCGCACTTCTATCGCTGCTACCAATGCGCCGATGGCGGCGAAATCAGCGTGGGCGCGATCGAACCGCAATTTTATGCCGAGCTCCTCGAACGGGCGAATGCACCAGCAGAACTGCGCGAAGGCCAGATGAACAACCAGAACTGGGACGACTACGCGGACAAGCTGGCGGCGCTGTTCAAGACCAGGACCACGGCCGAATGGTGCGAGATCCTGGAGGGGACCGATGCCTGCTTTGCTCCGGTAGTTGCACTCGACGATGCGCGCGAGCACCATCACATGAAGGCGCGCGGCGCCTATGTCGAACACGATGGGCGTTGGCACACAGCCCCTGCGCCGCGCTTTGATAGGACTCCCGGCACGGTGCGTAGCAGTGCGCAGGATGGCGCCGAAGTGGTGGCGCGCTGGAAGGCGGAGGGCTGAGGGTCATGGCCGGCAAATTCTTCGACGAGTGGCAGGTGGGTGAACGGATCGAGCATGAAATCCGTCGCACCGTAACCGAGACCGACAATCTGCTCTTCACCACCATGACGCACAACCCGCAGCCGCTCCATCTCGACATCGAAGCAGCCAAGGCGAGCGAGTTCGGCCAGATCCTGGTCAACGGCACTTTCACATTCTCGCTGATGGTGGGTCTGTCGGTTGGTGACACGACGCTGGGCACGCTTATCGCCAATCTGGGTTATGACAAACTGGCCATGCCCAAGCCCGTGTTCATCGGTGACACGCTGCGGGCCACGAGCGAGGTCAAGGAACTGCGCGAGAGCAAGTCTCGCCCCAATGCCGGGGTCGTCACCTTTACCCATGAAATGCTCAACCAGCGCGACGAAGTGGTCTGCCGCTGCGAGCGCTCCGCAATGCTCAAGAAGCGAATCGCCTGAGACGAAAATCAATCGACCAGCTGAAGACCGGGCATTGACGCTACGGCAGCGCTAGCTCTCGGCGCATCGCTTGACGCGCTCCCTCCCGCAGCGCAAACTCGCTTGCAAAGCAGAACTGCGGGAGAGGAAGTGATGCGCGGGAATCTTGCACGTTGGGCGTTGGCAGGCGGAGCTGCGATGTTGCTTGCCGGATGCAATGCCTTGGGTGGCCCGGACGATAGCCAGACCGGCGATGGCGAAAGCACGATCGAACTGGCCGAGTTTCCCGATCGACCCTATTGGGGCGATACTCACCTCCACACCAATAATTCGATCGACGCGTTTGGATTCGGCGTCAGGCTTGGACCGGAAGAAGCGTTGAAATTCGCCAGCGGCGAAGAAGTGACTTCCACAACCGGAATCAAGGCCAAGCTTTCCCGCCCGCTCGATTTCCTAGTCATTGCAGACCATTCCGATGGTCTTGGCTCGACGCGTCGCCTTTACGAGGCGTCGCGTGTCGCCATCCTGGCGATGAACGATGAGACCGTGCTGCGCTGGTATGACATGATGCATGAAAGCCCCGAACAATCGCAACGGGCGATTGCCGAGCTCATCAATGCGGCCGCAAACGGAACCATCCCCGAAGCACTACTTAATTCGCAGGAAGAGCAGGACAAGGCGACCAGCGAGATCTGGACAACGCATCTCGATACGCTCGATCGCTACAATAAACCGGGCAAGTTCACTGCATTGGCTGGCTTCGAATACACGCTGATGCCCGACGGCAACAATCTCCACCGCGTGGTGATGTTCCGCGATGGCAGCGCAAAGACCAAGCAGGTCGTTCCCTATCCGGGCCTCGATAGCGATGTGACCGGTCTGTGGAGCTATATGGAAGGCTATGCCAAGAAGACCGGCGGCCAGGTGCTGGCGATCCCGCACAATTCCAACGTGTCGAATGGATTGATGTTCCAGCTTACCCTTGCCGATGGCAGCCCAATGACGGCCGATTATGCCAAGCGCCGGGCAATGCACGAACCGGTGGTCGAAGCGACGCAGATCAAGGGCGACAGCGAGACGCACCCATTCCTTTCCCCCAATGACGAATTCGCCAGTTTCGGGGTCAAGGGATGGGAACTGGGTAATTTGCCGCTGACCCACAAGACTACCCCGGACATGTTGGCCGGGAATTACATTCGCGAAGCCTTGAAGCGCGGGATCTCGCTCGAGCAGAAACTGGGCGTCAATCCTTACGCTTTCGGCCTGATCGGTTCCACCGACAGTCACACGGCCTTGGCAACCGGCGATGAGGACAATTTCTTCGGCAAGCACACTGGCAATGAGCCGGCGATCAAGGATCGTGCGCTCCACACGCAGAACCTCGGCACCACTTCTGGGCGGTTCGGCTGGCATTATCTCGCTGGCGGCTATGCGGCGGCTTGGGCGCGTGGAAATACGCGCGCGGAAATCTTCGACGCATTCAAGCGGCGCGAAGTCTATGCCACCACCGGTCCGCGCATGGTGCTGCGGGTGTTCGGCGGGTTCGATTTCACGGCCAAGGATTGGGACGGTGACTGGGTTCGTTCCGGATACAAGCGCGGCGTCCCGATGGGCGGCGAGCTAAGCGATGGCGGCAAGGCACCGAGCTTCCTGATTTCCGCACTCAAGGATCCCGATGGGGCCAATCTGGACCGCGTCCAGGTGGTCAAGGGATGGGTCGATGCCGCAGGCAATATGCATGAACAGGTCTATGACGTGGTCTGGTCTGACATGGACACGCGCGTGAAAAGCGGTGGCAAGGTCCCCGCCGTGGGTGACACTGTCGATCGCAAGACCGCCAAATACACCAACACGATCGGCACCGCAGAGCTCAGGGCAGCCTGGACCGACCCTGACTATCG
>SBHJ01000121.1 GCA_006226465.1 Alphaproteobacteria bacterium
CACGACACGGTCGGGGAGTAGCTCAGCCTGGTAGAGCACTGTCTTCGGGAGGCAGGGGCCGGAGGTTCGAATCCTCTCTCCCCGACCAGTTTCGCCTGACGGCGAAAGGTCCAGATAACATCCACTCTATCCTTGCCCACGGTATCCCATTGCGCCAAGCTGCGCAGATGAACCTATTCGATTTGAGCGGGCACACCGCAGTCATCACTGGCGGCAATGGCGGCGTCGGCCTGTCCATGGCCCGCGGCCTTATAAAATCCGGCGCAGACGTAGCGATCTGGGGTCGCAACCCGGACAAGAATGCCAAGGCGGTTGAAGAACTCAACGCTCTTGGTGGCGGCACTGCTGCGGCGTTTACCTGCGACGTCGTAGAGGACGAAAGTATTGCCACAGCCATGGCAGCAACGCTTGATCGCTATGGCAAGCTGGATAGCTGCTTCGCCAATGCCGGCGTTGGCGGCGGACGCGCACTGCCCGAAATGACCGCGGAGGCATGGGATGCCACAATGGCGGTCAACGCGCGCGGAGTCGCGCTAACCTATCGCCATGTCAGCGCGCATATGATCGAGCGCGGAACAGGCGGGAAATTGCTCGCCACTTCGTCAGGACAGTCGATCATGGGGGTCAATCGCAGTTCGAATTATGCCGCATCCAAGGCGGCGGTAAACGGATTGACCCGCGGAGCAGCATTTGAACTGGCGCGTTACAATATCACCGCCAATGCCTTCCTGTTCGGATTCTACGAAACCGACATGACCGCGGCGGCCGATCCGCGCTTTGCCGAATGGATGACCAAACGAATCCCCTTGCGCCGCTTTGGCGACCACGAGGGGTTGGAGGGGCTCGCGGTGTTCTTCGCCTCACCCCACAGCGATTACATCACTGGGCAGTGCCTGCCGGTCGACGGAGGGTTGTGCATCAGCTGATGACGCAACCCGCGGTCCTGTTCGTGTGCCTTGGAAATATCTGTCGTTCACCGTTGGCTGAAGCGGCGTTTCGCAAGGCGGCAGAGGATGCGGGCCTGGACGCGCATGCCGATAGCGCCGGAACCGCCGCCTACCATGTCGATGAGCCGCCCGATCCACGCAGTATCGCCATGGCGGCGGCCAAGGGTATCGACATCCGCCATTATCGAGGACGACAACTGGTGCGTGAGGACTTTGCCCGCTTCACGCATATTTTCGCGATGGATCACCAGAACCTGCGCAATATCGAGGCGATCCGGCCGGGTAATGCAACCGCGCATGTTTCGCTGTTGCTCGACCTCGTGGCAGGCCGCGAAGGCGCGGCTATTGCCGATCCCTATTACGATGGCGAGGATCGCTTCGAAGATACGTGGGACGATGTCGAGGTGGCCGCGAAGGCGCTCGTCCAGCAATTGACGGGCGAGCTGAAGCAATGAACGCTCCGCCGATCGAATATCTCATCGCATTCACCGTAGCCGCGTCGCTGCTGACTATAACGCCAGGTCTCGACACTGCGCTGGTGATCAGAACGGCCGTTGCCGAGAATGCAAAACACGCCATGTTGGCCGGATTGGGAATCTGCGCTGGGTGCATAGGGTGGGGCGTAATTGTCGCCGCAGGCTTGGGAGCGCTGCTGGCCGCTTCCGAATTAGCCTATGACATATTGCGCTGGGTAGGTGCGGCTTACCTGCTTTACCTTGGCTTCAAGCTGCTGCGATCACCACGCCGGGACTTCATGATTGATCCACCTGAAACGACGCACGGTGAGCCAGGAAACTGGTTCCAGCGCGGTTTCCTGACCAATATGCTAAATCCAAAAGTCGGGGTATTCTACGTTTCATTCCTGCCGCAATTCATCCCGACGAGCGCCAGCGTTTTCGCCAGCAGCGTATTGCTGGCAGTTATCCACGCTATGCTGGGGATCGCCTGGTTTGCAGTACTTATCCTCGCCACCAGACCCATTGCGCGTACATTGCGCCGACCCAGCGTGACACAATGGCTTGATCGGATGACAGGCGGTATATTCGTATTGTTTGGCCTTAGGCTGCTGTTCAGCAGCCGCAACTAACCACCACGCAGCAGCTGCACGCCCCAATCGCGTTCGAACAGATAGAGCAAGATGCGCGCTGCCCCGCCGCGCTCGCTGGCTAAGCCCCCGTCGCGCTCCATCAACAAGCGCGCATCGGCATGAGCAGCCGGGAGCAATCTGGTGATCTGCTCGAGACCGGCGACCCGAAAGGGCGTGTCGCCCGATTGCCGTGTGCCGAGCAGTTCGCCGCCGCCGCGCAGTTCCAGGTCTTCCTCCGCGATCCGGAATCCGTCCTGCGTTTCGCGCATCAGGGCAAGGCGTCGCTTGGCTGTCTCGGAAAGGCGATCTCCGCGCAGCAACAGGCAAACCGCTTGCTCGCTGCCTCGACCCACCCGTCCTCGCAACTGGTGAAGCTGGGCAAGCCCGAAATGTTCGGCCTGCTCAACCACGACTAATGTGGCATTCGGGACATCCACCCCCACTTCGATAACCGTTGTAGCGACCATGAGCTTCGCTTCGCCCGCTACGAAGCGCTCCATCGCCGCGTCCTTCGCGTCGGGTGGCATTTGGCCATGAACCAGCACAACCCGGTCCCCAAACCGCTCCTTCAAGACTGCATATCGTGCTTCGGCTGCGGCGAGATCGGCAATCTCGCTCTCATGCACCATCGGACAGACCCAAAATGCCTGTTGGCCAGTCTCGAGATGGCGCGCGATCCCGCTGACAATTTCGTCCATCCGTTCCATTGACGTGACACGAGTAATGATCGGCTTACGACCGGGCGGCATTTCGTCGAGTTTGCTGACGTCCATCTCACCGTATTGTGCCAGCGTCAGCGTGCGCGGAATCGGCGTGGCGGTCATCGCCAAGGTATGCGGCGTTTTCTTTCCCTTGGCGGCGAGCTGGAGCCGCTGCTGTACGCCAAAGCGATGCTGTTCATCCACCACGACCAGTGCGAGGTCTTTGTATGAAACGCTATCCTGGAAGATCGCATGGGTACCAACGACGATATCGATCGACCCGTCTAACAGGCCCATCAGGATACTTTCGCGCGCCCTGCCCTTGTCGCGTCCGGTGAGCAGAGCCACCTCTACTCCGGTAGACGCGGCCAGTGTTCGCAAGGTTTCAAAGTGCTGACGCGCGAGGATTTCGGTCGGTGCAAGCAGTGCCGCCTGCTTTCCGGCCTCGTTGGCGATCAGCATGGCTTCCAATGCAACCACGGTCTTACCTGCGCCGACATCGCCCTGAAGCAGCCGAAGCATGGGCGCATCCTGCGCCAGGTCACCTTCGATCTCGGCAATGCTGCGTTGCTGCGCTCCGGTCAGCGGGAACGGCAGCTGCAGCCTGTCGCGCAGGCCACCGTCACCCTTCAGAGCCTGTCCCTTACGCCGACGATTGTCCGCCCGCACCAGCATCAGCGCAAGCGAATTGGCCAGCAGTTCGTCATAAGCAAGCCGGTCACGCGCGCCGGGATTTTCTGCCTTGTGCGCCAGATGCAGTGCATCGCGCCATGCGGGCCAACCCGCCTTGTTAAACTGCGATGGCTCGATCCATTCGGGCAATTCGGGCAAACGTGCCAGCGCCTGTTCGACCAGTCCCGCGACACGCGGCTGGGTCAACCCCTCAGACAGGGCATAGACTGGTTCACACAGTCGCGCGAGCGTCGCCCCGTCTTCTTTCTCGACATGATCCGGATGGACGATCTGCAGCATGTCGCCATAGCGATCGAGCCGTCCCGCCACCCAGCGTTTCTCGCCAACCGGAAGCTGCTTCTTGGCCGTGAAGGAAGCGCGGCCGAAAAAGGTCAGCGCACAAATGTTTCCGATACCGTCCTGCGCCAGCACCCGATAAGGCCCGCGATTGTTGCGAGCCGCCCGGTGCTCGATTGGGGTCAGGGCAATCACGATCTGCTCACCCTCGGCCGCATCGTCCAGCGATTCCACCGGACGACGCGTCACGAAACGCTCCGGCAGGTGATAGGCGATGTCCTTCACCCGGATCAGGCCGAGCTTCTCCAGCGGCTTGCGCAATTTTGGCCCCACGCCGTCCAGCGCGTCGTTTTCAACAAACAAGGGATTCAGGGCATCGGGGCGCATGCCGCGGTGATAATGGCTAGGTCGCGTCTTGCACAGCCTGCCATGCGTCCTTGATCGCTTGCACTGTAAGCAGTGCATCGTCTTCGGTGGTCTGGATTGAGCAGACCGAAACGCGCATCACCCAGCGATCATGCCATAGTGACGATCCCAGATAGGCCACAGCATCCTGCTGGATCCGTTCAATCGTCGCCAGGGTCAGCCGATCGCCTTCGTCCGCCCCGCGATCCGCCCCAAACCGCACGACAAACTGGTTGAGCTCTGGCTGATTGACAACTTCCACCCCGTCAATCTCGGCCAGGCTTGCAGCCATGAGCTTCGCGAGCCGCACGTCTTCGTCAACCATCTGCGCAATTCCGTTGCGCCCTAGGCGACGGATCATTGCCCAGGTCGCAAATCCGCGCGCCCGGCGGGAAAGTTCGGGAACATAGGCACCCGGGTGCCGCTGATGCGAACCCGCTGGCGCAAGATAACTCGCGGTGAGGTCCATGGCGCGTCGGTGCGCCGCCTCGTTTCGACAAATCGCGAAGCCGCAATCGTATGGAGTCTGGAGCCATTTGTGCCCATCGGTCGCCCAGGAATCCGCAAGTTCCACCCCTTCGAGCAAGTGACGATGCCGCTTGCTGACATTCGCCCACAGACCAAACGCACCATCGACATGAAGCCAGCCGTCGGTTTGACGCACCAATGGCACGATCTCCGCGAATGGGTCACTGACGCCCGTGTTGATCTGGCCCGCCTGGCCGATGGCAACCACCGGCCCATCCGCCTCTTTCAGGGCTCGCTCGAAATCGCTCACCAGCATCCGTCCGAAACTGTCGGTTGCAACTGTGCGTACGCGCTTGGCACCGAACCCGACATAGCGCAGCGCCTGAAACACCGTCGAATGGGCATCAGCACCGATCACGACCGAAACCGGTGGCGCGCCGAACAGGCCATCATCTTCCACGTTCCAGCCAGCCTTGCGCAATTGCTCGTTGCGCGCCGCCGCCAGCCCGACGAAATTGGCAACGGTTGCGCCCGTGACGAAACCCACCGAGCATTCAGGCGAAAGGTCGAGCAATTCGAGCAACCAGCGCGCCGCGACGGCTTCAACCGCTGCGGCAGCCGGAGACATCGGAACGCCGGCGCAATTCTGTCCCCATGCTGAAGTCAGCCAATCTGCCGCTACCCCAGCCAGGTGCGAGCTGCCGTTGACCCAGGCATAGAAGCGCGGCGCCACAAGGCCTCGCATCCCCTCTTCTGCACCGGTTACCAACTCCTCGACCACGGCGCTTGCGTCGAAACCTTCATCCGGTGCCGGGCGATCAAAGCGAGCGTGGATCGTGTCATAATCGGCGGTTGGTGTTGCATCAGCGGTGGCCATCCGGCGGCGAAAGTCCTTCGCCCTGGTCGCCGCAACATCGAGTGCCGCTAGATCACTTTCATTGATCGCCATTATCAATCCTTGGATTCGTTTCGATTCGTGCGGTTGGTTAGCACCCTCGGCAACGGATAGGCGACGGGCAAGGCAATCGCGTCCCGATCCGTGCTGTCAAAATCACGCAATGTTCAGCGCTTCTCGAAATTGGGACTGTTAAGTCGATTTTCTGACGTGAGCATGCTCACTTTGGCAAAACTTGCCATGTGGGGTGTTTTGCGTTCTAAGGGTGCATCAAGGCGACGCCTATGGGGAAAGGTCGCATTCTCCCTTCGTGATACAGCCAGACCTGGTCGGGCCGCGTAATCAAACAGAGGGGACTGAATATGATTCGTAAACTAGCAATCGGACTGGCTGCAGTGTCGATGGCCTTTGTCGCCATTCCGGCCAATGCGCAGGAAGAAGAAGCACCTCGTACAACCTACAGGGTAGAGTATATAAAGCTCAAAGACGGTTCGGGCCAACGCTGGGACGAGTTGGGCCAGAAATATTTTGGGCCCGCCGCCGATGCTGCGGGACTGGAACGTCCGACCGTGCATTGGTTGATGGCAGGTCCGTGGGACATCATGATGATCTTTAAATTGCCTCGCGGTCTGGCCTCGCTTGACACGCATGCAAACCCCGAACGCGAAGCATGGTACAAGGAATTCGTGAAAATCGCTGGCTCTGAAGAAGCAGCGAAGAAAATCACTAGCGAGGTCGAAGAAATTGAAGTGAACAGTGTTCAGACCTTCAGCCATACGCATCCCTAACCGAAATCGCCCTTGATCGAGGGTGATTGATAAGTCAGAGGGGCGCCAATCTTCTTACGATTGGCGCCCCTTTTCATGCCCGAAGCCCTGACATTCGACGCTCGCATTGCCCGCGCCAGGTTCCGCGCCTGGCATCGCGGTACGCGCGAGGCAGACTATACCTTTGGCGGCTTTTTCGATCGTTACCACGCGCAATGGGAAGAGCCAGAACTGCGCTGGTTCGAAGCCCTGCTCGACGAAGAAGATGTTGACGTCATCGCCTGGGCGTTCGGATCCAGGGAAGT
>SBHJ01000227.1 GCA_006226465.1 Alphaproteobacteria bacterium
GCCTTGAGCGCCACCGGCACGCGCTTGCCCAGCAAGGCCAGGATGCCCAGCGCAAAAGCGATGTCGGTCGCGGCGGGTATTGCCCAGCCGGCCAGATTGGCCGGCTCCGACATGTTGAAGGCGAAATAGACTAGCGCGGGCAAGGCCATGCCGCCGATCGCAGCAACCACCGGCAACGAAGCCTTGTCCCAACTCGACAGCTCCCCTCCCATTACTTCGCGCTTAACTTCGAGCCCGACGAGAAAGAAGAAAACCGCCATCAAACCATCGTTGATCCACAGCAGCAGCGGCTTGGCGATGGAGAAGTCCCCCACTCCAAGGAAAACGGGCAGGTTCAGCAGATCGAAATAGCCCGCCGCCAGCGGACTATTGGCGATCAACAGGGCCAGCGCGGCGGCGAAGATCAGCACGATCCCGCCAGCGCTCTCTTTCTGCAGGAAGTCCTGCAGGACGGGGGCAACGGTTTTCACCACCGGCTCGGCACCGGGAATATCGGACAGTTTCGAAGGCAGAACCATGTCAGGCCAGGGCCCGCGTCAGATAGAGGCGGTTCAACGCCAGCTTGGCGCGCAGTTTCAAATTCATCAGCCGTGCCAGATTCTTGCGGTCCGGGCGCAGCTTGCGCAGTTCGAGCCGCAGGCGCTCATCGATCCGCTGATGGATCTGGGTCAGCCTGAACATACGGGCGGTCATCATCGTCACCTCCATGATCGAAGTCGAATTCGATCGGATTGCCGAGTGTTGCATAGAGCTGGTGAGAGAGAAACAAGCCAGCCAGCGCGCATCGGTTTTCCGATACGGCCGACATCACGAGCGTCGATCAAACGCCCGCCAGAGGGGCCCGGTCCGCAGGGGTCAAATAGGATAGATTCGCTCCGGTTTCAAGCGAAACCGGATTCATTCTGCCGATAATCAGGCTTACACGGTTCAGCTTGCGGTTACGCCTGACGCGTGGCGCTGGACCAACTTGTAAGCCTTATCGTACCATTCGCTGCCCGGGTAATTGGCACCCAACACCGATGCATATTTCACGGCGTCCTGCCGTATGCCCAGTGCCAGGCTTGCTTCGGTCAATCGATAGAGCGCTTCCGCAGCGTGACTGGTGGTCTGATACTTGTCTATGACATTGCGGAACCGCAGCTCCGCCGCCAGCCACTTGCCCGATTTGGCGTAGAGCCGGCCGATTTCCATTTCTTTGCCCGCAAGGTGATCTTCCACCAAGTCCAGCTTCAGCCGTGCGTCGGCGGCATATTCGGTGTTGGGAAACCGGCGATTGATTTCGGTCAGGGCGGTGCGCGCCTGCTCGGTGATTTTCTGGTCGCGCTGCACATCGCTGATCTGCTCGTAATAGCTGAGCGCGATCAGGTAATAGGCATAGGGCGCATCCTTGTTACCCGGATGGATCGACAGGAAGCGCTGCGCGCTGGCAATCGCCTTGTTGTAATCCTGCGCGACGTAATAGCTGAACGCGCTCATCAGCTGGGCACGGCGGGCCCAGGGCGAATAGGGGTGCTGGCGCTCGACCTCGTCGAACAGCGCCGCAGCCAGCTTGGTATTGCCACGATCGAGCCGACGCTTCGCCTCGTTATAAAGCGTTTCGACATCGCGCGCGACGTAAGCAACGTCTTCATTGTCGCCTCCACGCCCGGCACATCCGGCGGTTACGAGGGTGGAAGTCGCCACCAGGGCAAGGAGAGCGGGCTTGAGCGCAATGTGCGAAATGGTCTTCATGGCCAGTGCCTATAACCAGCCGGTGAATGAACGCCAAGTGAAGTTGCACCGGCAATCCGCAACCCGGTTGTCATGCCGGACGGAATGCCCTCCCGGCGGGCCAGGTGCAGCGATCCAATTGTAAGTAATCGCCGAAATGCTCCGTGCACTTGCCTCGCGCCCTGCCCTCGTGGCATTCTTGGCGGACCAGCAGTCCGCATAGATGCAATCAAAGGAGGGCTGATATGAGTTTCAGATCGCACCGTTCCGGCCTTTCGGGGCTATGCGCCACGTTCATGTTGTTGGGCGCGGTGCCGGCTGCGGCCGATACTCCCGAGCAGCTCGACGTACTGTCCGATGCCTCGGCGCAGGAGGGCAGCGGGATTGCCTTTGCGCAGAGCCAGGCGTCGCGTGGCGAATGGCTGGAGGCTATCGGCACGCTTGAGCGGGTGCTGGCGATCGCGCCCAAATCGCACGAGGCCAAGCGGCTCCAGGCGCTCTATCTGTGCGCGGTGGATGACCGGTTGGGCGGCGCGGTGATCCTCTCGCAGCTCAAACCCAAGAATTACGCCCAGGGCGCGCTCGACGAGGTTTTCGCCATGTGCAGGGAACCGGATCCAGCTCCTGCTGGGGAAGGAGCGGGCCAATGACCATGATCGCCTTATCAACCCGCCGCTTTACCCCCAATTATACGCGCGCCGCGCTGCTGATGGGGGCCGCCGCCACCATGGCGATTGCCACCCCGCTTCAGGCGCAGGAGCGGGTCGAGGTCGGCATCGCGGCGCAGGCCGCGGGCGAAGTGCTGTTCAGCGCAACCGCCGAGGCCAAGGCGCGCAAGATCGCGCGCAAGGAACGGCTCGCCTGGGGCAATATGGTCACCACCAAGAAGAAGAGCCAGCTGCAGATCCTGCTGCTCGACCGCTCGACCCTCTCGCTCGGCGCCTCGGCGCAGCTGGTGATCGACCGCTTCGTCTACGATCCGGGCAAGGAGCGCAGCTTCGTCGGGCGGATCCTCAAGGGCGCGTTCCGCTTCATGTCGGGCATCACCACGCCCTTTGCCTCCGCACAGGTCGAATCGCCTGCGGCCTCGATCGGCGTGCGCGGCACGGTGGTCGATATGATTGTCGGCGAGGAAGCCATCGCCATCGCCAAGAAGGAAGCCGCGATCCCCGGCAATGTGAAGCATGACAAGAAAACCGCCACCTTCGTGCTGATGCGCGGCCCCGGCGCGCGCACCGCGCCCGGCGTTACCCCCGGCTTTGCCGAAGTGACCGGCGCCAGCAAGACCGTCGTGCTCGATGCCGCGGGCCTCGCCGCCTATGTCCCGTTCAAGGGGGCAGAGCCGATCGGCCCGTTCCGCATCTCGCCCGAGGGGATGAGCGCGGTGCAGGACGAATTGCAGCCGCGCGTGGTCCAGGCGCGCAGCAGCGGCAATGGTTTGCTCAAGGCGCTGGTCGGCGTCGCCGCGGTGACGACCGCCGCGATCCTGCTCGGCCGCGATGGCGACAAGGCGCCGACCGCGGGCACAGCCGATACCCGCAGCCCGAACAGCACACCCACTGCGGGCACGCCCAACAATCCTCCGCCAACTTCGGCCCCGCCGACCGGACAAAGCCCCAACGGCCCGATCGGGTAAGATTTTCCAACTGCTTTTCGGGGTTTCGGGCAAAATCCAGCCCTTCTCCAGACATTCTCCATGCCGCCTCCAAGCATGGCGCGGCCGGGTCTGCCACAAGTCCGTCATCGAAACACACGGAGACTGACTATGTACAAGACCAAGACCTTTTCGCCGCTGGTCGCAGTGTTCGCCGGCATCGCCACCACCGCGCTGATCGCACTGAATGACGCCATGTTCGCGGCCCAGGCGGTGCTTGTGGCGTGATTGACCGCTTGACTCCGGCCGGCGGTGCACCTCCCTCCCCCCTCCCGAAGGCACCGCCGGTCACCCCTTTCGTACGAATTCCACAAGCCACCGCGACGCACTCCATTCGTCGCACGTGAGGCACGCTTGGAACGCATGGAACAGGGTATAAGCGCAAAAATCGAACCGATTGGCAGGGCGGCTTTTGATCGACTGAGGCGATCACCGATTGGCGGCGCAATCGAAAGCGTGGCTGATTGAGCGAGGGATTTGCAGAAGCGGTCCATCGCGGCTGGCTAGCCGAGGCATGCGAAGTAGGAAAATGGGGGGATTTATTGCGTCGGGTAACGCTTGGTCATTGGCGGTGATCGGCGAGCGACCCGCAGGGCTGACCGGCCGTCGCGCCGAATGGCGCGGAGCCAAGTGACACGGATGCGCCGCGCGCGGCGTCTGAGGGCAAAAAAAGTCCGCCGGCGTAAAGATGAGGGGTTGGAATGAGCGTCGGTGCGACATTCATTGGATCGATCGTCGAACGGTCGCCATCTACCCGAGATTCAGGACAAGCGGACTATCCGCTAGTGACCCAATTACAGACAATCCGCGACGGCAACATGGATGCTTAAGTCGGCCCGTTCGCTGACGGCCCTAAAGCAGCCACAAATGACTTACATCTAAGCTGTAGGCAGCGATCTCTTTGCTGCATGGGTCATGATCTTGGGGGGAAGATAAAATGACACTCAGACCAGATTCGACATTTCACGCGACAGCGCAGCTAGCAATGCAGGCCCCAATCGAGACCTACGGTTTCGTCGTGATGCTTAGTCCCGATGGATCACAGCCCGATGGCATTGCGGTTGTCGATCTTGATCTTGAGTCCGAACGCTATGGGAGCATCGTTCACAGTCTGATCATGCCGTACAAGGGTGACGAGTTTCACCATTTTGGCTGGAATGCCTGCTCCGCATCGCTTTCGCCGCTTGCCGGTCACGCATTTTTGGAACGCCGGTACCTGATCGTTCCAGGTATCCGTTCGTCGAGGATTTACGTCATTGACGTCAAGGATCCACTCAAGGCTGAAATACATAAAATCATCGAACCGGAAGAAATGCTCGCCAAGACCGGGTATTCGCGACCTCACACCATCCACTGCGGCCCTGAGGGTATATACGTCTCGACACTGGGTGGAGGCGGCGAGGATGGCACAGATGGGCCTCCGGGCATTTTTATCATGGATTGCGAGACCTTCGAAATCATCGGACGGTACGAGTTGGATCGAGGCAAGCAAGACAAGCACTACGATTTCTGGTGGAATCTGCCTCAAGACTACATGGTCAGTTCCGAATGGGGACTGCCGCCTCAATTCGAGAACGGTATCGTCGCAGAAGATTTGCTTTCGAACAAATATGGCCACTCCATCCACTTTTGGGATCTGCGCAAACGCAAGAATATTCAGACCATAGATCTTGGCGCAAACCACCAGATGGCCCTCGAAATTCGGCCAGCCCATGATCCCAAGAAATCCTACGGCTTCTGCGGCGTTGTGGTCGATACCACTAACCTGCAGGGGGCGATATTTACTTGGTGGCGCGACGATGATGGAGTTTGGCAGGCCAAAAAGACCATCACGATCGATCCTCGTCCCGAGGATCCAGAAAACTTGCCGCCGCTCTTGCAGGGTTTCAAGGCCGTGCCGCCGTTGGTCACTGATATCGATCTGAGCCTGGATGATACGTATCTCTATGTTGCCTGTTGGGGCCTTGGCGAGATGCACCAGTATGACGTGTCCGACCCTTTCAATCCAAAGCTTACCGGAGTGGTTGAGCTAGGCGGTATCGCGCGCAACACAAGGCATCCCAACGGCAGGGAATTCGCCTTTGGTCCACAGATGGTCGAAGTGAGCCGGGATGGTAGGCGCGTCTATTGGACGAACTCGCTCTATTCTACTTGGGACGAGCAGTTCTATCCCGGAACTGAGGGCGGGCAGATGGTCATGGCTCACGTCAAACAGAATGGCGGTCTGGCGCTTGATCCAGATTTCTACGTGGAATTTCCTGACGGGTATCGGGCGCATCAAATCCGATTGGAAGGGGGCGACTGCTCGACCGACAGTTTTTGCTATCCAAACGTCTGAATGGAATCACGTCTATGGTCATAGCCCTTTGGTGGAGTGTCCTGTTTTCAGGCCTTTACCATGGCTTGAATCCAGCAATGGGCTGGCCGCTGGCAGTCTCCGCCGCATTGATGGAACGCAAATCATCCGCTCTTGTTCGTTCACTGGCCTTGCTGGCCAGCGGGCATTTTCTGGCCATGCTCGTAATTCTATTGCCTTTCACGCTGATGCTGAGCCTGCTCCGTTGGGAATCTGAAATACGCATCGGTGCAGGACTTCTTGTTATTGCAATGGGGCTATATCTCCTGGTTAATCATAGACATCCAAGAATTCTCGCGCGAGTTCACCCCGCGCGCCTGGCATATTGGTCGTTTCTTGCAGCCACTGCCCATGGCGCCGGCCTGATGTTGGTTCCGATCTACTTAGGAATCTGCAAAGCCAATACAGCTGAATTCGGACACCTCGCTTCGCAAACTCTTATAACCGGCAACATCTCGATAGCGCTGTCCGTCGCGGTATTGCACACGCTCGTCATGACCCTGGCAGGCGGACTGATTGCTTTTGCCGTTTACCGTTGGTTCAGCTTGAAATTCCTTTCAAGCGCTTGGATGAACCTGGACACTGCCTGGGCACTGAGCCTGGTTTGTGTCGGCGCATTTGGGGTTTTTTCGGCACTTTAGCTCGCTAGGTGGTGGCATATTACACCACTCGTGGCTTGCGGTGATGCTATATGTTCGCTTTCCGCCGATTAACGGACATTTTGTCGAAGCCGAACGGATACCTAAGGCGGTCGAGACTGCTGATTACAACTCTAGCGTGAAATCTAAACTTCAGGCCCGGAGCCTCAC
>SBHJ01000244.1 GCA_006226465.1 Alphaproteobacteria bacterium
CTGGTAGCGGAGGAGGGATCCACCAACCTCACTTAAGTAGCTGTTAAATTAGCAGTTCTCTATTAGCTTCGCCAAAAATACCCCCTGCAATACCCCCATCTTGGGACCTTTGCGATGAGCGGAAATTCGATCGCGGCAAGCCGTTCACTTACCCCGAGTAGTGAGCATTCACTTCGCAACTTGGCGTATGTCGCAGGCAGCATAGCTCCCAGTCACGACACCTGAGAACCAATCCAGATCACTCTGCCGACGACATTGATCGCCTTTCGCTGAACACCGTTCCAGCTTGGATAAGCGGGATGGTCGGTCAGGACAGAAATGCGATTTTTGGTCGGGTCCAGAGCGATGCGCCTGACGAACGTCTCTGACGATCCCCGGACAGCGTAGAGCCCGTCGTGAAGGGCATCGTGAGAGCGCAACCTTTGGATTATGACTTCGTCGCCGTTCTGCAGGGTCGGCTGCATAGCCTCACCAGCAATGGGTAAGATCGCCAAACCTGCAGGCCTGTTGCATAGGCGTCTTAGCCAGGCTTCATCTACGATCCGAGATCGTTCCTGTGGGATTTCCAAGCCCTTGGCCTCAATTACCGGCACAGTGATGACCGAACGTCGCGGAGTTGAAGGGCTCTCTTTTCCCCCGAGCAATTTGGCAGGAACATCGAAATGCAGAGCCAGCTGAGCGATGTCGCTTTGATCGAGACGCGCGGGCGTGCCGCGCTTGATGTATTGCTGGATATAGGCGGAGTTTCGGCCAAGTAGACGCGAAACCGCAGCGTACGTCTCTTCCCGCTCGCGGATCAAATCATCAAGCGCTTGCCTTGGGGTCATTCTATCCGCTCCTAGCATATCCTATTCCACTATCACGCCAGAGCGGACAATTCCTACTCGGCGAGTTGCGCGGGCCAACCTAAGTTGGGCTTTCTGGATAGGTTTCGGAGGAGGCGCTGGTTGGCTTATCAGCACTACTGGGCGGGGCTCGATGCGGGGCATCTCGAAACAGCCGTTTGCCTCATCGACGCAGAGGGCGGGATCCTCTTCGAAGCGATATGCGAAACGAAATCTGGACCCATCAGAGATATTCTGCGGAGGTTTGGCGTCGAGGCAGCGCAGTGCCTCACGATCGAGGCCGGCAATGGCACCCAAATGGTTCGAGAACTGCGTTCATACGGATTTCCTGTTCAGGTGGTCGATGTACGCAAATCGAGCAAGTTCCTGGCAATCAGGCGACAGAAAACAGATGTCCACGATGCTCGAGGGCTCGCAGAGCTCGGACGGCTTGCTCGATCGATGGGGTCGCAGGTTTTCGTAAAGCCAATGGAACACCAGAATATCCGAACCCTGATCAATGTTCGGAGAACAATGCTGAAAAACCGCGCCAGGACGGATGCGCTCATCCAATCGATTTTCAGGTTGTACGGCGGGAACATGAAACTCTTGAACGGAAGGGGTGCGCTAGCCGCTGAGGTGAACAATCAGGTGCGGAAGATGCGACAGCACGGGCTTGAAATCGGTGTCAATCTGCAACCGCTCGTCGAGATTTCCGAGGCTCTAAGAGAGCAGATTTCCGCACTTGACCGGCAGATGCGCGACATCGCATCGAATAATCCTACATGCCGTAATTTCCAGACGATCCCCGGCGTCGGAGCTGTGATCGCGCTTTCGTTCTACAGCGCCATCGGCGATCCGCATAGATTTGAGCGGAGCCGTGACGTTGGGGCATACTTGGGCCTGACCCCGACCCTATATCAGTCAGGCGTCACTTCACGCCGGGGGCGTATCAGTCGGCATGGCAACAAGCTGACACGGATGCACCTGATTACAGCAGCCACAGTGCTACTTTGCAGGATTGAGATCGAAAGCCGACTTCGCACTTGGGGTCTCGAGCTGGCCCAGCGGGTTGGGTTCCTGAAGGCGCGCGTTGCCGTGGCCAGGAAGCTTGCGGTGATCATGCTCGGAATGTGGAAATCAGGTTCGCCGTTTCGCCCAGACGGCACCCCTTCGCTGTTCCTCCAGCAGGAGGAGGCAGGCTTGGACCCCGTTCTGATTTCTGGGACGCAGATCTCGTTGTAGGTAATTGGGCCAAGTCTGCCATGACCAATTCGATCATTTGCGCCAACAGACATGACGGTGTCCGCAATCGATAATGTGTCAAAGTTGACGCATTAAGCCGCAAAACCGGCTTACGGTGTCAAAATCGCATCATTATAGCAGTAACCGAAATAGGTCTGACGGACAAAATGACTCTCTCGCGCCTCCGGAATGTCGTGAACCTCGCTGTGCCTACGCTTTTTCGCCAGATCAATGGTGGGAGAGTACGATGCGAAAGCGAGGCGACGCTTCAGCTACACCTCGGCCGCATAATTTCGTCGGCCGCCGATCTCGAGATTATCAGCGAGCGAGAGACGTTTTCCGTCGAACTCGAGAAACCTTTGCGGAATCACGGAGGCAAGCGCGGGCGCATAGACGTATGGTTCCGACTAACGGACGATGACGGTCGCGAATGGCGCTGCGCTATCGAGCTCAAGTTCTTCAAGCGGGAAAACCACCGCGAACCAAATAATCGCTACGACGTGTTCAAGGACATCGCCCGGCTGGAGCAGTGCGCAGATGTCGCGGATCTTGGTTTCATGTTGGTGGCGACCGATCATCGACACTATGTCGACCAGAGCAGCTATTCCAGCGACACGAGCGATTTCGATTTTCGCCATGAGCGAGAGTATACCGCAGGAACCGCCCTTACCTACAAAACCGGCGCGTATGGGCCACCGATCACCCTCGCTGGGAATTATGCGTTCCGCTGGTCAGAATGCAGCTCCGCGCTCCCGTATTTGCTAGTCGAGGTTCCCCCGATCCGGCTTGGCCCCGCCTGAGAAATTGACACTCTAACAAGCCGAACCAATCACGGTTCGAGCTTGATCTGCAATTCTTCGAGAGCAGCCACGTCGACGCCCTCGTCAACGAGACGGTCAAGATAGGCCAGCAAGTCGTCTTGCCGCGGCTGCCCAAATGCCAGCCGGTAGAGTGTCAGGCTGCGTTTGAGCCAACGCAGCCGCGTGTTTTCTCGACTCATCGGTAGCATTGGTACGCGGCGCTCGACCTTTACCGGACCATCAAAAACCCAATACGGAACTAGTTCGGATTTGCTCGTCGTAGCGCGCTTGGCCGCGTTGAACATCGCCTCCCACGGGTCCGCAGGTGGCTTGGTAGAAGTGCGGATTGCATCGGCGTGTGCCCGGGCAACATTATGCCGGACCGCATGTCCTTTGAACCGGTGAACACGCCCTTCCCTTTGCTCAAGATCGACCGGGTTCCCTGGAAGATTCCAATGGTAGACTCGATAGCAATAGGGATGAAAATCCAAGCCTTCCTGACCAATCGATGTCGTGGCCAGCACGAACGGTCTGAAAGGCGAATTGAACGCATCTCGCACACTTCCGAGCCGCACGGTTCCGCCTTCATCATCCTTGTATTCAGCCAATCGCATAGCGAAGCGGCCGCGCATCCTGATGGACGGATGAAAGACGACCTTGCCGCCCTCAACTCCCACATCATCGACATCAATCTGGGAGGGGCGGACTGACAAGGCGTGGGTCATGGCTGCGGCCACGCCGGCGACACGTTCAGGCTCGGAGCTCCCCGCCAAACCCTCGCCTTCGACGAGATAATGGGCGTACTCGTCGAGCACTGACTGGAGGTTGTGCTCGACACCATGCGTCAATGCGCTGCGCCAGTAATGGTCATCGCGCTCTTGTCGTAGGAGAGCAACGGCGTCGTGCTGATTGAAGAGCGCCCGAAAACCCCAGGCGATTGATGCCGCGGCGTCCATCAAATGCGGGTCATCCCAAGCTAGTCCTGGCGCAATGCGATGGAGCGCGCGCAATGTACAGACAGCCGGACTTCCCAAGGCTACATCGACCAGCAGATCCAGCGTGTCGTTGTCGAGCTCCCCGAGCGATGCCTCGGTTGCAGTCCTTCGCAACTCGGCAATGTGCTCTCGAAAGCCTTCCTCCTGAATCGTCCATCTGTAACCGAGATACTGCAGCCACCCGGAAGACTTGGTCTTCAACAATACGTCGATCGTTGCCGGTGTGGACCATTCTGCATCCCTGCCAGCTGCTCCTTCGCCATTTCCCTTGGCGAACAGGTGCCCCAGTGCAGTACGAATACGATCCGCAATCGCTGCGCGCATTTCTGCAACCGACAATTGTTCCGGAGCGCCAGAAAAGACGCTTAGCGGATCACAGATTCTGGCCAGTGTTGGTGACGGATAGATCAGGTGCAGCGCGCGCATAGCAGCCGGGCGACCATCGACCAGCTTGAACTGAAGCGGACGGCGGCGCGTGGCTTCCGAGTAGGACCGAACCACCGACGCTGCCCCCATCCGCCGTTCAGCTTCGTAGGAAAGCAGTGCGGCAAGCGCATCGGGCACCATCTGCCATGCAGAAAAGACAAGCGCTTTCGTAGCCGGTGTGCCCTCAGATGCCGGGCCATAATATGTGACCGCCGGTGGAAGCCAGAGGTGCTGATGGAGCCCTGAATCAAACAAGTCAGCCATCAATGCTCGAAGGCGCCCATTAGCCGGATCAATCGGCTGATAAGCTTCGACCTGTTCGCGACTGATGCCCAGCGCCTGCGCATCGCTCAACGCTGATATCAGGGCCGGGTTCGAATTTGCGGCTTTATCCTTCAGGCGATGCTTAAGCGTGTAATCACGCATAAAATTCAAGAGGTAAGGTGCGGACTTCCAATACTCGATGATTTCGCGCGCATCGACGGCTCGCGCGACGCGGGCAAACGCTTCGGCCTGATGAAGATCGGCAGGTGCGAGCGGCACGTTGATCGATGGCTCAGCCAGCATCGAATCTCGTTCAGCAGTACTGCCAACGCGCTCGGTGCGCGCCATAACGCGCTTCAGTGTACGCTGAACCTTGTTGCGCGCGCGCTTGGCGTCGGTCGCGCTTGTCGGCAGTTGCTGGAGTAGCTTACGAAAGCGGCGCATTTCGCGGTCAAGTTCGACCTTGATGGTCGCCCCCTTATCGCGCCCGTAGAGGAACTCGATTGTTTCAAGGAAGTCCTCGTAATGATCGCCGTCATCGGGCTCATCGCCCGAAAGCGTGAGCATCTTGTAGGGAGTTGCGGAGAGTAGAAGGGTGCGTGCGCTGGCTGTATCGTCAGAATAGTCAAACAGGGCCCTTGCGAGCTCGGCCGGCTCCCCCTCACCGCGCAGCAATTCCCGAAAACGTTGGAATTCGTCGAGGATGATAAGATCTGGCTTAAGCGCACTGACGCAAGCGTGCGATAGCTTGCTCCGTAGCGCCCCGATTACCTCGTTTCGTTTCCAACGCTTCTCGTCAGGGTATGTTGGCTGGCGGCGCGGGAACAGCGAGATCATTTCGTCGATTGCCGACAACAGCGATGCATCTTGACGGACTGCGTCGTGGAAGTTCGAAACTATCGTCGGATCAATACCCTCAAGTGACATGCTACCGACGCACGCATCCCAGCGTCCATTCCCGGCGTCCACTTGCAGCGCGTTTCTGAGCGGCGTGAACGAAAAGCCCATGGCTTCAAGCAGGCGATGCAAGAGCGCCCGTTCTTCAACGACCCCGGTGGTGGATCGAAGATTGAACGTGGTTCCAGGCGTGAGGCTGATGAAATTGACCTTGTTCGCAGACAGATCTTGTTCGCCGCGAAGCTGCAATGGCACCAAGGTCATGCGAGTGGGCAAGGCCATCGCACGCTTTCCCAATACATTGAGACGATTGAGATTTTGCGCGGCGATGGCCTGATTGGAGCAGATGTAAAGAATGTCGATCCGCTTTGATCGATCCCACAACGCTTCGATGGTCTTGGCGATCACCCCGCGGGCAACCATGGTTTTGCCCAGACCTACTTCGTCTGCGACCAGGAACTGACGCACTGGATCAGCGCCATGCAAACGGTCGAACACGTAGTCTACCGTGCGACGCTGAAAGCGCTTGAGTTGAGCGAGTGCGGCGCCCGCGTCGAACGGCTCATTCTCCATTGCCGGACTCCTCCAGTACGGCGCGGAATGTCTGCCAGAGAACCCGAAACTCTTCGGGTATTGGGTCTGCGCCTTCCGTATTTGCCTCTGTTAGCCTGGTCATCAGACGATCGACCGCATCCAGGCGCCCATCCTTGGCGCAAAGGGCCCGGACGAGTTCCTCGAGTAACGGCTCATCGTCGGCCACGGCCATGGCCCACCCTGCCCCACTGCCGCTTCCATCGGCAGCTAATGCCGCCGCAAACGGATCACCGAGTGCGGTGAGCAAGAGCCTCAAATAGCGCAGGAATGTTTTGCGATCATTGATCACCGATCGCATAATCGCTGCGTCGCGCTCGGCCGGTAGGCCCTCAATCGGCAAGCCGGTGCTAAAAAGGACGCTTTGACCGGTTGCCCGTTCCTTCATTTCAATCGCCAGAAAACGTGTGACATCGGCGAGCGCAACCACAC
>SBHJ01000146.1 GCA_006226465.1 Alphaproteobacteria bacterium
CCCGGTTTAGCGGAATTCATCCTGTTGCGTTGGTTCGTGACAAATCCTGTCTGGTGCAGGCCGATGCCGAAGCGCTCGAACAGGCGCTGGTGCACCTGGTCCAGAATGCGATCGATGCCAGCAGTGAAGATTGCCCCGTCCATATCGATATCGGCGGGGACGAACAGCGTGGCTGCCTGGAGATTGTCGATGCCGGGCAGGGGATGTCTCCGGGCTATGTTCGCGATGGGCTGTTCAAACCGTTTGTTTCGTCAAAGAATGGCGGGTTCGGGATCGGCGCTTTCGAGGCGCGCGAGCTGATCCGCGCCATGGGCGGTCGTCTTGGCGTGGAATCGCGCGAAGGCATCGGCACCCGTTTCATTATCTCCTTGCCGCTGGCCGATAGCGCCAATGCGGACACACCAAGAACCGATCAGAGTGAGGTGGCGTGATGGCCGACAAAAAACCCGTGTTACTGGTTGTCGAAGACGACGAAGGCCTGCAGGCGCAGCTCAAGTGGGCCTATGACGATTTCGAGGTCGTGCCCGCGCTCGATCGCGAAAGCGCCCTGGCTGCTCTGCGTGCGCACGAACCTGCCGTGGTAACGCTGGACCTCGGGCTTCCACCGGATCCCGACGGCACGAGCGAAGGCTTTGCCGTGCTCGATGCGATCATGGAGATGAAGCCCGATACCAAGGTGATTGTCGCCTCGGGGCACGGTGCCCGCGAAAGTGCCCTGCGCGCGATCGAATGCGGTGCCTACGACTTCTATCAAAAGCCTGTCGATATCGATGCGTTGGGTCTGATTGTGCGACGCGCCTTCAACCTTCATGCGATCGAGCAAGAGAATCAGAGGCTGAGCCAGCGCGTGGGCGAAGACAAGACCGTGCTCGGCCGACTGATTACTGGTGCGCCGGAAATGGCCAAGGTCGCCCGCACGATCGAGCGCGTGGCCGATACCAGCGCCTCTGTCATGCTGCTTGGCGCAAGCGGGACCGGCAAGGAATTGCTGGCGCAAGGTCTGCACGATGCCAGCAATCGCCGTGACGGTCCGTTTGTCGCGATCAATTGCGCGGCGATCCCCGAAAACCTTCTCGAAAGCGAGCTTTTCGGGCATGAGAAAGGGGCCTTTACCGGCGCGATCAAGACCACCGAAGGCAAGATTGAAAGCGCCGATGGCGGTACGCTTTTCCTCGACGAGGTTGGCGATATTCCGCTGCCACTGCAGGTGAAGTTGCTGCGCTTCCTGCAAAGCCGAACCATCGAACGGGTCGGGGGGCGACAGGAGATTGCCGTCAATACCCGAATTGTCTGCGCCACGCACCAGGATCTAGAAGCGATGATTGCGGCCGGAACTTTTCGCGAGGATCTGTTCTACCGGCTTGCCGAAATCGTGGTGAAAATCCCGACCCTGGCCGAGCGCCATGGCGATGCCCTGTTGCTCGCCCGGGCGTTCCTGTTGCGCTTCTCTGCCGAGATGAACCCCCAGGTGACCGGGTTCGCGCCCGATGCGCTAGCGGCAATCGATAGCTGGCAGTGGCCTGGCAATGTGCGCGAACTGGAAAACCGCGTAAAACGCGCCGTGATCATGGCCGATGGGAAGCTGGTAAGGGCGGAAGATCTTGATCTCGATGGTCAGGCTGAAGAGCACGATCAGCCCTGCGCGCTCAACCTCAAGAGTGCGCGCGAGCAAGCCGATCGGCGGGTCATTCGCCATGCCCTGGCGCGGACCGAGGGCAATATCTCAAATACGGCCAAGTTGCTGGGGATCAGTCGCCCAACGCTATACGACCTCTTGAAGCAGTATGATCTGCAGGCCTGACAAGGCACGCAGTTTGATTGCGACTGCGGTGCTGGCCCCCATTTTGGCCGGCGCGCTGGCGCTGGGCGGTTGCGCAGATAATACCCAAGACCAGGATCCACTTGATCAAGCCCGCACAGCCTTGTCGCATGGCGACGGTCTGGGCGCAGAGATAATCCTGCGGCGGGAGCTTGACGCCGGGACGCCAAGGCAAAAGTTGGCCGCGCTGCTTGGCGAGGCTGAATTGGTGCAGGGCCATCTGGCTGACGCGCGCGAATGGCTGAGCAAGGGTGAATTTGACAAAGCAACGTGGACGCATGGCTTCCACATGCTTGGCCGACTCGAAATGCGTGACGGCAATCTGCCGGCAGCGGGCGCAGCCTTCGACAAGGCTTTGACCGCGAAGCCGGATGATTCGGAGTTATGGGTCGATATCGCGCGGCTGCGTTATCAGGGCGGCGAGCAGGTCCAGGCAATCGAGGCTGCCAATCAGGCGGTGAAACTTGGGCCTGAAAACCCACAAGCGCTCCATTTTCGAGGCCTGCTTGTTCGCGATGCGTTTGGACTGGAGGCCGCAATTGGCTGGTTCGAAGCCGGGTTGCGCCATGCCCCTGACAATCCCGCATTGTTGGCGGACTATGCCGCAACGTTGGGCGAACTCGGACGGGCCAAGGAGATGCTCAAGTCGGTCAGGCGTCTGGCCGCGATCGATCCGGACAATTTGCAGATATTCTACCTGCAGGCAGTCCTTGCCGCTCGCGCAGGGAAGCCGGAGTTTGCACGGGCTTTGTTGCAGCGGAGCGGGGACTTAGAGCGCGAGCGACCTGCGGCCATGCTTTTGTCAGCCGTGATCGATATGCAGAATGGCAACAATGCCAGCGCCGCACAAGTCTTGACCAAGCTGGCCAGGCGGCAGCCGGAGAACCGCCGCGTACAGGCCCTGCTTGCCCATGCGTTGTCGCTCGCAAGGAATGAAAGTGAGCTGATTTATACGTTGAGTGAAGTCGCACGCAGGCCCAGCGCCAGCCCCTACCTTCAAACCTTGATGGCACGGGCATTTGAAGCGCGCGGTGATCGGGAAGCAGCGGCCTGGTATCTCGACCAGTCGACAAGGCCGCGCAGGACCAAACTCGTTGCAATACAAGGTGACGGAACCGATTCGATTTTGCTTTCGAATGGTGAGCTTGGTGGTGCCGAAGTGCTCGCCGCCGTGCGAGGCGCAATCATCGCGGGCGAACCGCAGGACGCTTCGCGGATTGCCGAAGAATTCGCGGGGCGCTTCGCCGGATCTGCGGATGCACTGAGCCTGGCAGGTGACGCGAGATTGGCCGCAGGCGATGCCCAGGGCGCGCTGCAACGCTATCGCGTGTCAGCCTCGGTCCGCAGGAGCTGGCCGCTTACGCGCCGCATGATCACGGCCTATCGCATGCTGGGGCAAACCAGGCAGTCTGAAACCTTACTGGCTGACTATGTGCGGAGCGCCCCCAATAATCTTGAGGCAATAGCGGTTCTGGCCGAGTTTCTGGCGAAAGAAGGCAGGGCTAACGAAGCCAGAATTCTGGCGGAATATGCGGCCAAGAAGTTAGCAACACACTCGACAACTCAATGATCGCAGGGCAGGGGCAGCGTGTGCGCTCCCGCTTTTCCCTGTTTGCCGATCCGATGATCGCGGTGCTGGTGGCGGCGACGCTTGCCGCCTTGGCGTGGCCCGCATTGGGCGAAGACCGCGCCAATTGGCAAGTTATATCCAACGCGGCCATTTTCTTGCTGTTCCTGCTCAATGGCATGCGGGTGGCGCGCGGGGAGATTGCACGAGCAGTTGCCAATTGGCGCTTCTTTTTGGTCCTGTTCATCTGGGTCTTTGCGGTGATGCCGCTCGCGGGATTGGCCGTGTCCAAGCTGGCCGTCGATGTCCTTCCGCCCCTGGTCGCGCTGGGTTTCCTTTACCTGGGGGTACTGCCTTCCACGGTGCAATCGGCAACGTCATATTCTACTCTGGCGAAGGGCAACATTGCGCTCTCGGTAGTCGGCGCTGCACTGATCAATATCATCGGTGTATTCCTGTCGGCGCCGTTGTTTGCCCTGTTGGGTGGCGGTGAGGTGGCTGAGCTGGGGAACGGGGTAGCCGTCCGTATCGCCCTGATTCTGGTCCTGCCCTTTGTCCTTGGTCAGATGCTGCAAGGCTGGACCCGCAATTGGATTGTTGCGCGGAAGGGCAAGATCGCCTGGATTGACCGCCTGGTTATCGGGATCGCCGTCTATGTCGCCTTTTCAGGGGCGGTGGAGCAAGGCTTGGAAACCATGTTCGATGGGCTGGGTTGGGTGACGCTCGTTGGACTGGTTATCGCCTATCTGGCCTTCGCCAAGATCGGCGCATGGCTTACGTCGCGAGTGGTTGGCTATCCGCGCGAGGATGGCATCGCCTTCCTGTTCGCCGCCGCTCAAAAGAGCATAGCCGTAGGCGCGCCGCTCGCGGCGATCTTGTTCAAGCCTGAGGCTGCCGGCTTCGTAATTGCACCGCTGCTGATCTACCACTTGCTCCAACTAGTGGTGGCAGCACCGCTGGCTAGCTATCTGGCGCGTACTGGTCCTTGAGTGCCTCTTCGCGCTTGTTGTGACGGATCGACCACCACAGCGACAGCCCGATCAGGATCGCGCCGATCAGGCCCGTCACCGTCTCAGGGATGTGCACCTTGGCCGAAAACAGCATGATCAGGCCCAGGACGATGATCGCCCAGAATGCCCCGTTTTCCAGATAACGATATTCGGCCAGCGTGCCCTTGTGCACGAGGTGGATGGTCATCGAGCGCACGAACATCGCGCCGATGGACAGGCCGAGCGCAATCACCACCATATTGTTAGAGAGGGCAAATGCCCCAATCACGCCATCGAAGCTGAAGCTGGCGTCCAGGACATTGAGGTAGAGGAAACCGCCAAAGCCGCTGCGTACAGCAGCCCCGGCGATACGCCGCCTGTCTTCCTGTATTTCGAGCAGGGTATTTATGCCTTCCACCGCGATGTAGCATACGAGGCCAAGGATGCCGGCGACAATGAATGTCAGCGCATCGGCGGGCGGGAGCTGCAGCGAAATACCCCACAGCACCAGTAACAGGATTGCAATCTCTGCTGCCGGGAGCGTAGCGAACTTGGCAAGAAACTCTTCCAGTTTCCCGATCCAGTGGACCTGTTTGTCGGCGTCGAAAAAGAACTTGAGCCCCACCATGGTGAGGAACGCCCCGCCAAAACCGGCGATGCCAACCTGCGCAGAGTTGACCAGTCGTTCGTATTCCTGCGGGTTGTTAAGCGAGAGCTTGAGCGTTTCCATCGGACCAATCCCGGCGGCAATCGCGACGATCGCTAAGGGGAATATCACCCGCATCCCGAACACGGCAAAGGCGATACCCCAAGTCAGGAATCGTCGCTGCCAGACCTCGTCCATGTTCTTGAGCACCGAGGCATTGACCACGGCATTATCGAAGCTCAGCGAAATTTCGAGCACCGAAAGCACGGCAACGATCCATAGGATCGAAAAGGTACCGCTCAATGATCCCGTGCTGGTAATTCCATACCACGCCGCCAGCGCAAGGCATCCGAGCGAGAACAGGAATGAGAAACCGTAGTATCGCGTCAACGCAGCCATTTTGTTCGCTTTGATTGGTGTGCCGTCTACTTGGGTAGGTAAATTTGCTCTTCGCTGGGGAACTGGCGTGTACGAACCTCATCGGCATAGGCCCTGGCCGCATCCTGGATCGATGCTGCTATGTTGCCGTACCTTTTCACGAACCGCGGTACGCGTTCGAACATGCCAAGCATGTCTTCGGTGACCAGTACTTGCCCATCGCATTTGGCCGAGCCGCCGATCCCGATCGTGGGGCAAGCAACGGTCTTTGTTACTTCAACCGCGATTGGCTCCATCACGCCTTCGACCACGATGGCGAACGCACCGGCATCATCAAGCGCCCGGGCATCGTTGAGGATGGTTTCTGCCTCGGCATCGGTGCGCCCGCGCGCGGCATAGCCGCCCAGCACGTTCACCGCTTGCGGGGTCAGGCCGACATGACCCATCACGGGAATGCCGCGCTGGGTGATGAATGAGATCGTTTCGGCCATCGCCTTTCCGCCCTCGAGCTTCACTCCGGCAGCGCCGGTGGCCTTCACCAACTGTGAAGCGCTCTCGAATGCTTTTTCGGGAGAGGCCTCGTATGATCCGAACGGCAGATCGACGATCACGACCGAGTGATAGCTGCCGCGAACGACTGCAGCACCGTGATTGGCCATCATTTCGAGGGTTACCGGCACCGTCGATGGCAGGCCATAAATCACCTGGCCAAGCGAATCACCCACCAGCAGGATATCGCAATGTGCGTCGAGCAGCTGCGCCTGGCGCGCAGTGTATGCAGTGAGCATGACGATCGGCTCGTCCACCTTGCCATTGGTCTTGCGGGCGCGAATTCGCGGCACGGTGAGTCGCTTCATCGGCGCGGGCGTAGGGTTGGCGCGGCTAGTCGAAGTGTCGATCTGGAAGGTCGTGGACATGCCGCACCTTCTAGACGGTGCAGCGAAGCGGGGAAAGTCCGCATATTCCGCTTTGTAATGAGAGCCGAGGGCGCTAGCGTCCCGCTCCATCAAGCGCCTGCAATAAAGGCGCGAAGTTTTTGGTGAGGAAATCCCACATGATTCTTGATCGG
>SBHJ01000218.1 GCA_006226465.1 Alphaproteobacteria bacterium
CCGCGATCCGCAACAAGACGACGGTGGCGCGGGCTGGATACCTACTCCACGCCAATGCCGAACGGCACCTCAAAAGCCCGCAGGAAATGCAGCGCCTGTTTGCGCGCTGGCCGCATGCGATCGCTGCCGCACGCGAAGTGGCCGATGCCTGCCAATTCAGTCTCGACGAACTGCGTTATGAGTACCCAGAAGAGATTTATCCTGACGGCATGACGCCGCAGCAATATCTGGGTAGCGAGACCTGGCTGGGCGCGGCGCGGCGTTATCCCGAAGGTGTGCCGGAGGGCGTACGCGAGACCCTGCAGCGCGAACTGGCGATGATCGAGAAGCTCGATCTTGCGCGCTATTTCCTCACCATCAAGGATATCGTCGATTACGCGCGGGGACAGGATCCACCGATCCTGTGCCAGGGGCGCGGCAGCGCGGCCAATTCGGCGGTCTGTTATTGCCTCGAAATCACCAGCGTCGATCCGGCCAAGCATCAGCTGCTGTTCGATCGCTTCATTTCCGAAGAGCGCAAGGAGCCGCCCGATATCGATGTCGATTTCGAGCATGAGCGGCGCGAGGAGGTGATCCAGTACATCTATGCCAAATATGGCCGCCACCGGGCGGGACTGTGCGCGACAGTGATCCATTACCGCCCGCGCATGGCGATCCGCGAGGTCGGCAAAGCAATGGGCCTGTCCGAAGACATCACAAGCGCGCTTGCCCGCACCGTCTGGGGCAGCCACGGTCGGGAAATCGCCGAGAAGCACATCGGTGAAACGGGGATGGACCTGTCCGACCCCTATCTGCGCCGGGTGCTCAAGCTGACCCAGCAGATGATTGGCATGCCGCGCCATCTCAGCCAGCATGTCGGCGGCTTCATCCTGACTCACGGCGCGCTGACCGAAACGGTGCCGATCGGCAATGGCGCCATGCCCGAACGTAGCTTCATCGAATGGGACAAGGACGATATCGATGCGCTGGGTATCCTCAAGGTCGATGTGCTGGCGCTGGGCATGCTCACCTGCATCCGCAAATGCCTCGACCTGCTCACCGCGCACCATGGCAAGGCACTAACGCTTGCCACGGTCCCGCGCGAGGACCCGGCAGTGTACGACATGCTGTGCAAAGGCGATTCGCTCGGCGTGTTCCAGGTTGAAAGCCGCGCGCAGATGAACATGCTGCCGCGCCTGCGCCCGCGCCGGTTCTATGATCTGGTGATCGAGGTCGCGATCGTGCGGCCCGGTCCGATCCAGGGAGACATGGTCCACCCCTATCTGCGCCGCCGCCGGGGTGACGAAGCGGTGCATTTGCCTGCCCCTGCGCCTGAGCACGGCCCGCCCGACGAGCTTTCCAGTATCCTCGAACGCACGCTGGGCGTGCCGATCTTCCAGGAACAGGCGATGAAGATCGCGCTCGATGCGGCGCGGTTCAACAGTGCGGAAGCCAACCGTCTTCGCAGGGCGATGGCTACCTTCCGCAGTCGTGGCAATCTGGAGGAGCTGGAGGACATGATGGTCGGGCGCATGGTTGCACGCGGTTACGATCCCGACTTCGCGGTGCGTTGCTTCAACCAGATCAAGGGGTTTGGCGAGTATGGCTTCCCCGAAAGCCACGCCGCCAGCTTTGCGCAGCTGGTTTATGTCTCAAGTTGGCTCAAATGCCATTTCCCGGCGGCCTTCGCTTGCGGCCTGCTTAATTCACAACCGATGGGCTTCTATGCCCCGGCGCAGATCGTGCGCGATGCGCGCGAGCACGGGGTCGCGGTGCTGCCAGCGGATGTGAACGCCAGCATGTGGGATTGCACCCTCGAGGGGGAAGGGGAGGTGGCGCTGCGCCTTGGCCTGCGCCAGGTTGATGGCCTGCCCGAACATGTTGCAGCCATGCTGGTAGCAGAGCGTGAGGCGAACGGTCCCTATCGCGATGTCGGCGAGCTACGCGATCGGGCGCGGATCGGCCCCGCTCATATCGAGCGGCTTGCCAGCGCGGACTGTTTTACCTCGCTCAAACTGCCGCGCAGGCAGGCGCTGTGGGACGCACGCAGCCTGATCGCCGCGCCCGATTTACCTCTGTTCAAGGCTGCAGTGGAACGCGAGGAAGGCGCGGAGAAGGCGCGCACCGCGCTGCCACAGATGCCGCTCAGCGAAGAGGTGGTGGCCGATTACCAGACCACACGCCTCAGCCTGAAGGCGCACCCATTGGCCTTCCTGCGCGCATCGTTGGCCGAACGCGGCTTTATTCGCACCGCAGACCTGCGCACGCGCAAGTACCGTTCCATGGTGCAGATCGCGGGTGTGGTGCTGATCCGCCAGCGTCCCGGCAGCGCCAAGGGCGTGTGCTTTATCACGCTGGAGGATGAAAGCGGGGTCGCCAATCTGGTGGTGTGGCCCGATGTGATGGAGAAGCAGCGCCGCGTGATCATGGGGGCGCGGCTGATGGAGGTGCGGGGCAGGGTCGAGTACGATGATGAGGTGATCCATGTGATCGCACATCACCTCACCGATGCCACGCCATCGCTCCACGCGCTGTCAGACGACCTGCTGCCGCATCATCCGGACCGGGCCGATCATGTGAGAAATCCAATGGCGGCAGGTCGGGGCAGCCATCCACGCAATGTCAGAGTGATCCCCAAATCGCGCGACTTTCATTGAAAACTCACTCGGACCGGTTAGAAATCAAGCAATGCGCAAAATCCTCATTCTATTCGCCACACTCTCGCTTGTAACACCTGCACAGGCTCAACAGTCAGGAAACATTCCAGCCGCGATCTACACCGATCCAGCGCCAGACGGCGAAAATCCGGCGCGTATGGAGGTTCTCCATATTCCTAGCGGGGAAGTGAACATTAACGCCGTCGCCTATATCGCTGCCGGAGAAGGACCACACCCCACCTTGGTTCTGTGCCACGGCTGGCCGGGCAATGAAAAGAACCTGGATCTGGCCCAAGCGGTACGCCGGGCCGGATGGAATGTAGTTACATTCAACTATCGCGGCTCGTGGGGCAGCCCCGGCAGTTTTCGATTCGCCCAAAATCCTGAAGATGCCAAGGCTGTCCTGGCCTATCTGAGGGACCCAGACAATGCCGCAAAGCTGGCAGTGGATCCGGCAAAAATAGCTGTCATGGGCCACTCTATGGGGGGCTGGGTGACCGCGATGGTCGCTGGTGAAGACGATGGTTTGATAGGTGCCGGTCTGATCTCGGCGGGCAACCTGGGGCTTGTCGGCCAAATGGACCGGGCATTTGTCGTCAATACTGCTGCTGGCAATTCAGAGACATTGGCCGACACATCGCCTGAAATCATGGCCGACGAATTGATTGCAAGCCATGAAGAATTCGACTTTCGAAGGCTTGCCCCGGGACTGGCGCGCAAGCCATTGCTTGTATTGACTTCGGATGATGGATTGGCCGCGCATTCCAACGAACTTGTAGATGCCACAAAAGCCCAGGGCGGCGTGCAAATTACAGTCTATCACGCCGCTACCGATCATGGCTGGTCAGACCACCGGATCGATTTGGCTACCCAAACATTGCGGTGGCTCGAAACGCTTGTCTCAAAGAAGGAATAACTAAACCGCCTCCAGTGAATAGCCCGCAGAACGCACCGTGCGCACCGGGTCCTTCACGCCCGGAATCTCGATTGCCTTGCGCAGGCGGCGGATATGAACATCGACCGTGCGCAATTCGATATCGCTAGCGGTTCCCCAGACACCATCGAGCAACTGTCCCCGGCTGAATACCCGTCCGGGGCTCTCCATGAAGAACTTGAGCAAGCGGTATTCGGTCGGGCCCATTTGCAGCAATTGTCCCTTGCGTTCGACCCGATGCGCGACCGGATCGAGCGTGATGTCGCCCACCACAATGGTTTCACCTGCCAGGGCAGGGCGAATGCGCCGCATCACGGCGGCAACACGCGCGAGGAGTTCCCGCGGACTAAAGGGCTTGGTCAGGTAATCGTCAGCGCCGGTATCGAGTCCGCGAATCCTGTCATCCTCCGCCTCGCGCGCGGTGAGCATGATGATCGGGACATGGGCCGTGTCCTTGTTGCGGCGCAGACGGCGGCACACCTCGATACCGCTGGTCCCCTCGATCATCCAGTCGAGAATAATCAGATCGGGAAGCTCTTCCGCTGCCAGGACCAGCGCCTCGTCGCCATCAGGGGTCTGGCGCACGTCATAGCCTTCGCTCTTGAAGCGGAATTCAAGCAGTTCGGCCAGCGCAGGATCGTCTTCAACTAGCAGCAACTTAGGGGCGGACATCGCGAAACTTCCTTCGAACTCGACCAATTCGTGCTCACGATTATTGCGGTTCCGCTACAGTATTATGTCAGCGGTCCTCATCCGGCGGATAATCACCGGTTGCGGCGAAATGTACCATTTCCGCGACATTGGTGGCATGGTCCCCGATCCGTTCGATATTGCGAGCCACGAACAGCAGCTGTGCCGCACTCGAAATGGTCGAAGGATTTTCAACCATGTAGCTGACAAAATTGCGGAAAATGCTGTTGTAGAAGGCATCGACCTTCTCGTCCGCCTTGATCACTTCGCGCGCCAGCCCGGCATCGCGTGCTGCATAGGCGGTGAGCACGTCATGCACCATTTCGGCGGCGAGCTCTCCCATTGCGGGGAGTAGCGTCAGCGGTTCGAACCGCTTGCGATCCTCGATCATGCCTACGCGCTTGGCGATGTTCTTCGAGTAATCGCCGATCCGTTCGACCACCCCGGCAATCTTCAGCGCGGCAATGACTTCGCGCAGATCGTCGGCCATCGGCGCGCGCAGGGCGATCACCCGCACTGCAAGCTTGTCCACCTCCATTTCGAGGGCATCGAGTTTTTTGTCGCGCGCGACCACTTTCGCTGCCAGCTCCTCATCGCCGCGGACCAAGGCATCGAGCGATTCCTGGATGGCAACCTCGGCCAGCCCACCCATTTCGGTAATCAGGCCGCGAAGCCGGGTGATATCCTCGTCAAAGGCTTTTACTGTATGTTCCATGGTCAACCGTACCGCCCCGTGATGTAATCCTGGGTCCGCTTTTCTAGCGGATTGGTGAATATGTCAGATGTCCGGCCATATTCCACTACCTTGCCGAGGTGGAAAAATGCGGTGCGTTGCGAAACGCGCGCGGCCTGCTGCATCGAGTGAGTGACGATGACGATCGCATAGCGTTCGGTCAGTTCGGCGATCAATTCCTCGATCTTCGCCGTGGCAATCGGATCAAGCGCAGAACAGGGCTCATCCATCAGGATCACCTCTGGATCGACCGCGATTGCGCGGGCGATGCATAGGCGCTGCTGCTGGCCGCCGGACAAGGCCGTGCCCGAATCGCTGAGCCGATCCTTGACCTCGTCCCACAAGCCAGCACGGGTCAGCGATGTTTCGACAACCTCGTCGACCTCGTCCTTGCGTTCAGCCAAGCCATGGATGCGTGGGCCATAGGCGATATTGTCATAGATCGACTTGGGAAACGGGTTGGGCTTCTGGAACACCATTCCCACGCGCGCGCGCAGCTGCACCACGTCCATGCCCGATGCATAGATATCCTCGCCATCGAGTTCGATCTTGCCTTCGACTCGGGCCGATGGAATCGTGTCGTTCATGCGGTTGAGTGAGCGCAGGAAGGTCGATTTGCCGCAGCCGGACGGGCCGATAAAGGCAGTGACATATTTCGCCGGGATATCGATCGACACGTCGTCGATAGCGATCTTGTCACCATAATAGACCGACACGCCTTCGGCGCGCATCTTGGCTTCAGTCGCTTCTAGGTTGGAATGGACTACAGTCACCACTTTCTCTCGAACTTGTTGCGTAAGTAGATGGCAAGGCCGTTCATCACCAGCAGGAACAGCAACAGGACGATGATCGCGGCGCTGGTTCGCTCGACAAAGCCGCGGTCAATTTCGTCGGACCACAGGAATATCTGCACCGGCAGCACGGTGGCAGGGGAAGTAAAACCGTCAGGCGCCGTAGCGACAAAGGCCCGCATACCGATCATGAGGAGCGGCGCTGTCTCGCCTAGTGCACGGGCCATGCCAATGATGGTGCCGGTCAGAATGCCGGGCAGTGCAAGCGGCAATACATGGTGAAACACCACCTGCACGGGTGATGCGCCAATCGCCAGCGCTCCGTCGCGGATACTGGGCGGAACCGCCTTGATCGCATTGCGGCCGGAAATCACGATCACCGGCATTGTCATCAACGCCAGGGTCATGCCGCCGATCAACGGCGCGGAGCGGTAGTGCGGGAACATCCACAGGAAAACCGCCAGCCCAAGCAGGCCAAAGATGATGGAAGGAACGGCCGCCAGATTGTTGATCGAAACTTCGATCACGTCGGTCCAGCGGTTCTTTGGCGCATATTCCTCTAAATAGAGCGCTGCGAGCACACCGATCGGGAAGGCCATCAGCAGCGTGACGATCATCGTCA
>SBHJ01000317.1 GCA_006226465.1 Alphaproteobacteria bacterium
ACTCTGGCCATATCTGCCCTCCTTAAATCCTACTCGATGGAACACATGGAACACGGTCTAAAGGCAAAAAGCGCAATTGTGTGACTGTCGGTGCGAAAAGTGTGACCCTTTGCCGCAAAGTGTCAACCTGGCGCGCTGGAGTGTGAACTTGGCGTGTGGGAGTGTGACTGTGCGGCGCGCAAAGTGAGAACTTGCGGGCGGGGTGTGTAACCCAGGGGCGAATATGGTGAGAGGCGTGTTCCATGGCCATGGTTTAGCCGAGGGGAGGGGCTGTAGGAAAATCTGTGTTGCCAGTGGGTTGCAACCATAAAGCGGGGCCACCCGCGAATGTCCGCTAACGACCCAGTAGCGGATGTTCGATTAAAAGACGGATACTTCCCCTTCTTAGTCATTCCCGCGAAAGCGGGAACCCAGTAGGCGATTAGGATGAACCTGGAGGGTTGCCCGACGGTCTATTTGCTGGCCTCACGTCGCAATGGGACGCTCTATGTCGGCGTCACTTCCGACTTGATTGGGCGCATTCACAAGCATCGCGAAGGGCTCCTGTCCGGGTTCACCCGCGATTATGGCGTGAAGCGCCTCGTCTGGTTCGAGCCGCATGCGACGATGGAAGATGCCATCGTGCGCGAGAAGCGGATCAAGAAATGGAACCGGGCGTGGAAGCTGGAATTGATTGAAAAAAGCAATCCGGGATGGCGCGACCTTGCCGAGGAATTCGGATTTGAGCCCTTCGAATGACTGGGTTCCCGCTTTCGCGGGAATGACGAATTTTGGATGGCCGCAAACGACTCAATTGCGGACGTTCCCTCTCTGACTTATCTTGCGGTCATGAAGTGCTACAGATTGCTTGTGCATGGAGTTCTGGATTGGCTTCCAGAGGCCGTCGAAAAGTGGGAGGTTCCCGAGTCGCGTCCAAGTGGGTTTTATTGCACAAGACACACTTTCGCGCGCTCAGCTGATGATGCGACTGAGAAGGTCTTAGCGGATGTCCGCTCCTACTATGAAGACACGACGGACTGGTTCGCGCATGATCTACTCGAACTCAGGCTGGAGATCGACGAAATCGGTTTCGCGCCTTTCTATCAAGGACTGCTGAAGCCCAACCTTGGAGCGACATTTTATCCCTGAAGCTGTTGTCCGCTTTCCACCCATTATCGGACGTCTCGGCTCATCGGTCTTTTAGTCACAACCTCAACAAATAGACATGCTCGCCCTCCAGCACGCGGTCGCCGTGTTGGTTGTCGACCGTGGCGCGCATGGTCACCACCCCGGTGGTTCGCTGGGGTTTCAATTCAATGATCTCGAGGCAGGGATAGAGCGTGTCGCCGGGATAGGCACTTTTGAGGATACGTGCGCGCACTTCGATCATGCCGACCAGCGCCTCGCCCACCGCATGCGGGAAAGTGCCCGCGCCAGCCGCAGTGAAGCACAGGATCTGCAAGCCATGCGCCAGCGGGCCGGGATGGCCCAGCGCGCGGCAATATTCGGCATCGTAGTGGATAGGATGGTTGTCGAGGCTCAGCGCCTGGAACGCGGCGAAGTTGGCATCGCCCAGCGTGCGCGAAGGCAAGGGGAAGCGTTCCCCCACCGCAAGGTCGGCAAAGCCGCGCGTCGGCACCAGCCGCTGCGTCTCGTATATCGGGGGAAGGTTGGAAGACATCGGGCGAAGCTATCGCCCGATGCGCTTATCCTCAAGCCGCTTCTTTCCGCTTCGCCTTCTTGCGCTCGTGCGGGTCGAGGATCGCCTTGCGCAGGCGGATGCTTTGCGGCGTCACCTCCACCATCTCGTCATCGTCGATATAGGCGATCGCCTGTTCCAGGCTCATCCGGCGCGGCGGGGTGAGGCGGATCGCATCGTCCTTGCCGGTCGAACGGAAGTTGGTGAGCTGTTTCGACTTCATCGGATTGACTTCGAGATCGTCGGGCTTGGCGTTCTCGCCGATCACCATGCCTTCATAGATCTTGGCCCCGCCGCCGATGAACAGCTCGCCGCGTTCCTCCAGCGCGTTGAGCGCATAGGGCACGGCCTCGCCCGCGCAGTTGGAGATCAGCACGCCGTTGCCGCGCCCCTCGATCGGGCCCTTGTAGGGGCCGTACTTCTCGAACAGGCGGTTCATGATCCCGGTGCCGCGCGTGTCGGACAGGAATTCGCCGTGATAGCCGATCAGCCCGCGGCTGGGGGCGGAGAAGGTGATGCGGGTCTTGCCCATGCCGGAGGGGCGCATTTCGGTGAGGTCGGCCTTGCGTCGCTGCATCTTCTCAACCACCGTGCCCGAATGTTCGTCATCGACGTCGATCACGACGGTTTCGTACGGCTCCATGCGCTTGCCGTCTTCCTCACGGTAGAGCACCTTGGGGCGCGAAATGCCCAATTCGAAGCCTTCGCGGCGCATGGTTTCGATCAGCACGCCGAGCTGGAGCTCGCCGCGCCCGGCGACTTCGAAGCTGTCCTTGTCGGCGCTTTCGGTGATGCGGATGGCGACATTGCTTTCGGCTTCGCGCAGCAGGCGGTCGCGGATCAGGCGGCTGGTGACCTTGGTGCCTTCGCGCCCGGCCAGCGGTGAATCGTTCACGGCAAAGCGCATGGCCAGCGTCGGCGGATCGATCGGCTGGGCGGCGATCGGCACGCGCACGGCGGGATCGGCGATGGTGTTCGAAACGGTTGCCTTCTCCAGGCCAGCGATGGCGATGATATCGCCCGCCTGCGCGGTTTCGACCGGAACCCGCTCAAGCCCGTCGAAGCTCATCAGCTTGGTCGCGCGGCCGGCTTCGACGACATTGCCGTCCATGTCGATCGCGTGGATCGGGTCGTTGATCTTGACCGTGCCCGACTGGACCCGGCCGGTCAGAACGCGGCCCATGAAATTGTCGCGATCGAGCAGGGTGGCGAGGAAGCTGAACGGGCCTGAAGTGTCGAGGCCGGGTGCGGGCACATGCTCCACGATCCGGTCGAACAGCGGATCGAGCGTGCCGCTGCGGGCATCCTGGTCCTCGCTGGCATAGCCGTCGCGCCCGCTGGCATAGAGCACGGGGAAGTCAAGCTGCTCGTCGCTCGCGTCGAGACTGACGAACAGGTCGAACACTTCGTCCAGCACTTCCTGTGGGCGGCCATCGGGCCGGTCGATCTTGTTGACGACGACGATGGGCCTGAGGCCCAGCGCCAGCGCCTTGCCGGTGACGAACTTGGTCTGCGGCATCGCGCCTTCGGCACTGTCGACCAGCAGGATCACGCCATCGACCATGCTCAGGATGCGTTCCACCTCGGCGCCGAAATCGGCGTGGCCGGGGGTATCGACGATATTGATGCGGGTGTCGCCGCGTTCGACGCTGGTGCATTTCGCCAGGATGGTGATCCCGCGTTCCTTCTCGAGGTCGTTGGAGTCCATCGCGCGCTCTTCCACGCGTTGGTTCTCGCGGAATGTGCCGGACTGGCGAAACAATTGGTCCACCAGCGTGGTCTTGCCATGGTCGACGTGGGCGATGATCGCCACGTTGCGGAGAGAGCGGGACATATCGGGCCTTAAAAATGGGAGGGGCGCATTGGTGCGCCGCACAATCGCGGGCGCGCCTAGCAGGGGCGGGGCCTTGCGGCAAGTGCGCGTGCGCCGGGGCGGGCTGGATCGGCTCGACAGAGGCGCTCTGCCGGGCGGGTGTGTCGCAACGGCAACAGGCGTTAATAACATTGATTCGACATGATATTTCACTTTGTCCATTCCGTTGCGTGACCTAGCGACGGCAGCGACGATTCACGGATTCTGCCGCTTTCGGACAAAACCCGGCTTCGCCCCCAAAGTTGAGAGGAGTCACCATGCTTACCAGTTTGACCGGTCGATCCGGTTCCGCCCGTCTTGCGCTGCTGACGGGTACAGCGGCTATCGCCATCGCGCTGCCAGTCGCGGCCCATGCCCAGGACCAGGGCGGCGGGGCTAATGCCGAAGCCGATGTCGATATGTCCAACGTCATCGTCGTCACCGCGACCAAGCGCGAACAGACGCTGCAGGAAACCCCGATTTCGGTTTCGGTGACCAGCGGCGAAACGATCGAACAGGCGCAGATCCGCGACGTGCTCGATCTGCAGACGGTGGCGCCTTCGCTGCGCGTCAGCCAGTTGCAGAACTCCTCGTCCTCGACCTTCATCATCCGCGGCTTCGGCAATGGCGACAACAACTTCGGGATCGAGCCTTCGGTCGGCGTGTTCATCGACGGCGTATTCCGCTCGCGCTCGGCCTCCTCGCTCAACGATCTTGCCAATGTCCAGCGGATCGAGGTGCTGAACGGCCCGCAATCGACACTGTTCGGCAAGAATGCCTCGGCCGGCGTGATCTCGGTCGTCACCCGCGAGCCGCAGTTCGAATTCGGCGGCAGCCTCGAGGCGGGATACGGCAATCGTGACGATATCCGTATCAAGGGCGACATCACCGGCCCGATCACCGAAACCATCGCCTTCTCGATCGACGGTAGCTACAACAAGCGCGACGGCTATTCGCGCATCGTCAACCTCGATGAAGAACTTTCTAATCGCGATCGCTGGACCGCGCGCGGCCAGTTGCTGTTCGAACCGACGGCTGACCTGCGCATTCGCGCGATCGGCGATTATTCACGCATCAACGAGGTATGCTGCACGGTCAGTACGCTGATCGCCGGCCCGACGGCACCGATCGTGTTCGGGGTAGGCGGCGCGCTCAACACCGATTTCTTCAGCTATGACGTTTTCCTCAACAAGGTGCCGGAAAACAAGGTCGACAACTATGGCGGCTCGGTCCAGGTCGACTGGCAAACCGGCCCGCTTTCGGTAACCTCGATCACCGCCTATCGAGAATTGCAGAACTTCGTTGACCAGGATGTCGATTTCACCAGCGCCGACATTGTCAGCGAAATTCGCGATCAGGAGGTGAAGACCTTTACGCAGGAACTGCGTATCGCATCGGATTTCGATGGCCCCATCAACTTCCTGCTTGGCGGCTTCTATTTCGATGAAAAGATCAACCAGGAAAGCCAGCTCGATACAGGTGCGGATGCACGGCTGTTCTTTGACCTGCTGGCGAGCGCGGGCGGGGGCACCTTCCCGCCTGTTCCGGGCACTTTCAGCTTCGTCGAAGCCGCGCTCGGTCTGCCGCAGAACAGCATTTTCTCTGCCGGGGCGCTGACCGCAGAGAGCTATTCGATGGACAATACATCGTGGTCGATCTTCGGCACGGTGGATTTCGAGCCGCTTGATGGCCTCGTGCTGACTGCCGGTTTCAACTATACCGACGACAAGAAGGATTTTGCCCTGTCCGGCCAGGCCTTCGATGAACTGGCCAACATCAATCTGGTAGACGCCTTCATCGCCGGTGCAATCGGCAGCACGGATCCGGCGGTGATCGCCGCTTTTGCTCAAGCTAATCCGGCGGCATTTGCGCAGATCGCCGGGCTGGCGACCGATCCAATGCAGAACCCGCTGCTGGGCCTGGCGCCGTTCCAGTTCCAGCCGCCGTTCCTTGCCACGCCCAATTCGGTTGAGGATGGCAAGACCCGTGATGATGACTTCAGCTACACATTGCGTGCGGCCTATGAATTGTCCGGCAATGTGAACGCCTATGTCAGCTATGCTACGGGCTTCAAGGCGAGCTCGGTTAACCTGTCGCGCGATAGCCGCCCGGTATTCGGTGATTTCATCCCCGGACCGCTACGTTCGACCATCCTTGCGCCGTCTTCGCCAATTCGCGATGCCGGGCTGGCGGTGCCGAACCTGACCACGGGTTCGCGCTTTGCCGGACCTGAACAGGCCAAGGTGTGGGAAGTGGGCGTCAAGGCGCAATGGCCGGGGTTGAGCATCAACCTGGCGCTGTTCGACCAGACATTGAAGGGCTTCCAGAGCTTCCTGTTCACCGGCACCGGCTTCCAGCTCAACAATGCGGGCAAGCAGTCGGTCAAGGGCTTCGAACTCGATACTCGTATCCAGCCGGTAGACAGCCTGGTGTTCACCTTCGCCGCAACCTATCTCGATCCGCTGTTCGACAGCTTTACCGAAAGCCCGGTGGGCGATCTTACGGGACGGCGCCCGGGCGGGATTCCGTCATTGAACCTCGCCACTTCAGCGACCCATACCTACGAATTCGGTTCGGGAACGAAGCTGGTCAGCCGCGTCGATTATTCGCATGAAAGCAATACGCGAATCAACAATGGCCTGCCGACCTTCGGCCCCAACAATTTCCAGCGCGAAGTGAACCTGGTCAACGCCTCGCTCACCCTCTCGCTTGAAAACGGGTTCGAAGTTGGCGCATGGGCCCGCAACCTGCTCAACGACAAGTACATCATCACGGTGTTTGACGGTGTGGCGCAGGCGGGCACGGTGTCCGGCTATCCCAGCGCGCCGCGCACTTATGGCGGCGTGGTGCGTTACAAGTT
>SBHJ01000231.1 GCA_006226465.1 Alphaproteobacteria bacterium
GTGGTCGGGAAACCAATCGCCGACAGAATGATACCCGAATAGAAGTCGACATTCGGGAACAGCTTCTTCTCGATGAAATAATCGTCGCTGAGCGCAAGTTCCTCGAGCCGCAATGCAGTTTCGAACACGGGGTCCTTGACCTTCAACGCATCGAATACCTCGCGTACCGTCTTCTGCATCACTGTCGCGCGGGGATCGTAGTTTTTGTACACGCGATGGCCAAAACCCATCAGGCGGAACGGATCGTTCTTGTCCTTGGCGCGCTCGATGTAGTGCGGGATGCGATCGGGCGTGCCGATCTCCTGTAGCATGTTGAGCGCCGCTTCGTTGGCGCCGCCGTGCGCTGGACCCCACAGGCAGGCGATGCCAGCTGCGATGCAGGCGAACGGGTTGGCGCCCGACGAACCGGCCAGGCGCACCGTCGAAGTAGAGGCGTTTTGTTCATGATCGGCATGGAGGATGAAGATCCGGTCCATCGCCCGCTCAACTTCGGGAACAACCTCATATTCCTCCGCAGGCACGCCGAAGGTCATTTTCAGGAAGTTACCCGTGTAGGACAGCGAATTGTCCGGGTACATGAAAGGCTGGCCGACCGAATATTTGTACGCCATTGCCGCGATGGTGGGCATCTTGGCGATCAGGCGATGGCTTGAAACCTTGCGGTGCTCGGGATCGGAAATGTCGGTGCTGTCATGGTAGAATGCCGACAGCGCTCCTACGACGCCACACATAATCGCCATCGGGTGCGCGTCCCGACGGAAGCCGCGATAAAGCACCGCAAGCTGTTCGTGCAGCATGGTATGGCGCGTGATCGTGTTTTCGAAATCTGCGAGTTGGCCAGCACTTGGCAATTCGCCATTGAGCAGAAGGTAGGAGACTTCCATGAAACTGGACTGCTCGGCCAGCTGTCCAATCGGATAGCCGCGGTGGAGAAGGATACCTTCCTCGCCATCGATATAGGTCAAAGCACTTTCGCAACTGGCGGTGGACTTGTATCCCGGATCGAAGGTGAAAGCGCCGGTTTGGCCGTACAGCTTGCGGATATCGATCACGTCGGGGCCCGTGCTCCCTTCTAGAACGGGAAGCTCAACCGACTGGTTGTCGTAGATCAGCGTTGCCTGCTTGTCTGCCAAGATACTTCTCCTCAAAATCTCTTACTTGCGCTCAACCTGCCGATGCGGCCTGCGCATCGATCCGCGCAAGGGCTTCTTCCCGCCCCAGAAGGACCAGAACATCGAAAATACCGGGCGAAGTTGTCGTCCCGGTAAGCGCTGCGCGCATGGGCTGCGCGAGCTTGCCGAGGCCCAGTTCCAGCTCCTCGGCGATTGATTTGGTAGTGGCTTCGAGTGCCTCGATTGTCCAGTCATTTTCCGCCTTGAACCGCGCCGAAATCACCGCCAATCGCGCGCGCGCTTCATCATCGAGCAGCGCAACTGCCTTGTCAGTGATTTCGATCGGGTGGTGCTTGAACAGGAAGGCCGCGCCTTCTGCCAGCTCGTCCAGATTGCGGGCACGGGTCTTCAGCACCGGCATGGCTTCGGCCAGCAAGTCCTGATCGACTTCACCGGGCAAGCGCGCGGCAACCAGACCTGCCAATCGCGCGTTATCGGCCTCGCGAATGTAGTGCCCGTTGAGGTTTTCAAGCTTCTTCAGATCGAAGCGCGAGGGGCTTTTGCCGACCCCGTCAATATCGAACAGCTCGATCGCTTCGTCGCGGGTGATCTCTTCGCGGTCGCCATGCCCCCAACCGAGCCGCAGCAGATAGTTGAACAGGGCCTCGGGCAGGATTCCCATTTCGTCTCGATAGGCATCGACGCCCATGGCGCCGTGCCGCTTGGAAAGCTTGGCGCCATCGGCGCCGTGAATCAGCGGGATATGGGCATAAACCGGATCGGGCCACCCACCTTCGATCGCATCCATTGCGCGATAGATGGGCAATTGGCGGAAGGCATTGTTCAGATGGTCGTCGCCGCGGATCACATGAGTCACGCCCATGTCGTGATCATCGACCACCACCGCCAGCATATAGGTCGGCGAGCCGTCCGCTCGCAGCAGGATGTAGTCGTCCAGCTCCTCGTTGCGCACGGTCACGGCACCCTGGACCTGGTCGTGGATCGTGACTTCGCCGGATTCAGGTGTCTTCAATCGCACTACGAAAGGCGCACCCAGCGGCGCTTCCGAAGGGTCGCGGTGCCGCCACCGGCCATCATAGCGCAACGGCTCCTTGGCGGCGCGCTGGGCCGCGCGCATCTCTTCCAGTTCCTCGGGCGTTGCAAAGCACTTGTAGGCATGTCCTGCTTCGAGCAGCTTCTCTGCCACTTCGACATGGCGCGATCCGCGTTCAGACTGAAAAACTGGCTCGGCATCCCAATCGAGGCCCAGCCAATCGAGCCCATCCAGGATGGCATCGATGGCTTCCTTGGTCGAACGCTTCAGATCAGTGTCTTCGATACGCAGCAATGCCTTGCCACCATGGTGGCGTGCGAAAAGCCAGTTGAACAGGGCAGTTCGAGCCCCGCCGATATGGAGGAATCCAGTGGGCGAGGGGGCAAAGCGAGTGACGACCCCTGGAATCTGGGTTCCGCTTTCGCTTGCCATAACCTTTTCAATCCTTTCCAATACAGACATGGCAACTGGTCGCATGCCATTGGTACCCATGGGGGACGGTGCCGATCCCGGCAATGCTGCAGTGCAGCGCAAATGGCGCAGCGCGGCGAAATTGTCCAGTGCCGTGTCATTTGCGGAACATTTTCTTTCGGGCGCCGGTTTCGACCGTGGCCCGTGGCTGGTTGTTGCCTTTGCCAGCGGTATTGTGAGTTGGTTCGTGCTCGACAATCCGTGGCAATGGTGCGCCGCAATCGGACTATGCCTGGTGACAGTACTTGGAGCCTTGGCAATGTGGCAAGGCCACGACGAGCGTTCGCATGTCCGCACGGCGGTGGTGACGTTTGGTCTGATGTTTGCCGCTGGGATTGCCGTGATCTGGGCAAGGTCAACCACTGTGGGGGCTGAACCGATCGATCGCCCCATGGTGATACCGGTCCAAGCCTTTGTGCTGGAACGCGAAAACCAGCCCGCTCTGGATCGGATCAGGCTGGTGCTGGCATTGCGCGACGCGGAGGCAGGAAGGGCCATAAAGGTACGGGTCAACGTCCCGCTGGAACGAGCCTCGCCTGACATCGCGGAGGGCGCCACCATTCGGGCGCGCGTGCGATTGATGCCGCCCGCCGCACCGATGCTACCGGGGGCATATGATTTCGCGCGGGCGGCTTGGTTCAAAGGCTATGCTGCCACTGGCAGTGTCTTGGGCGAGATCGAGTTAGTCGATCGCGGTTCCATGGGCGCCCTGTTTGGGCCAGTCCAGCGTCGCCTATCTGCGCATGTCCACGAGCGTCTGGGTGGCTCTGCAGGATCGATCGCTGCGGCTTTTGCCAGCGGAGATCGCGGTGGGATCAGTCAGGATGACGAAGAGGCGATGCGCGATTCGGGCCTGACCCATCTGCTTTCCATCAGCGGGGTGCATGTCAGCGCGGTGATTGCGGCGGCATACTTCATGGCATTGAAGCTGCTTGCCTTGTGGCCCGCCCTGACGCTGCGCGTGCGGTTGCCGGTGCTGGCGGCGGGGGTGGGTGCGCTGGCCGGTATCGGCTATACCTTGCTCACAGGGGCCGAAGTGCCAACGGTGCGCAGCTGCGTTGCGGCTTTGCTGGTGCTGGGAGCATTGGCCTTGGGACGCGATGCCTTGTCGTTGCGGATGGTGGCAGTGGCGGCATTCGTGGTGCTACTCTTGTGGCCCGAGGCAGTCGCCGGGCCAAGCTTCCAAATGAGCTTTGCTGCCGTGCTTTCCATCATCGCCTTGCACAATGCCGATTGGGTACGGGCCTTCCTGGCGCCACGTGAGGGGGGGAGCCTTGCGTGGATCGCGCGGCGCGGAGCCATGCTCTTGCTGACCGGCCTGTTGATCGAGGCTGCATTGACACCAATCGTACTGTTCCACTTCCACCGCGCGGGGCTGTACGGTGCGCTGGCGAATGTCGTCGCGATCCCGTTAGTGACTTTCATATCGATGCCGTTGATTGCGCTGGCCCTGGTGCTCGACGTTGTGGGTCTGGGAACGCCGGTGTGGTACCTGGCGGGCAAGTCGCTCGACCTGTTGCTCGGCATCGCCCATTTTACCGCCGCGCAGCCGGGGGCGGTCAAGCTGATGCCGCAGATCAGCGCGTGGGCTTTCGCACTGTTCGTTGCAGGAGAGCTGTGGCTCGCACTGTGGCGCGGACGGAGCAGGTTGTGGGGCTTGGTGCCGATTGGAGCGGCGACCGCGATGTTGTTGACTACGCCCGTGCCCGATGTGTTGGTGTCGGGTGATGGGCAGCAGGTAGGAGTGACGACGGAGGACGGTGGGCTGTTGACCTTGCGTGAGGGGCGATCCGACTACGCCCGCGACAACCTCCTGGAACTGGCGGGTGTGAAGGGCACACCGATCCCGGTCGAGGAATGGCCTGGGGCTTGGTGCACCCGTGAGTTCTGTACCCTAACCATTCAACGTGGCGGTCGCGACTGGCACCTGCTGATGGCGCGCAATCGGGTGCGGGTCGAAGAACGAGCCTTGGCGGCGGCATGTGAACGGTCCGATATCGTGATCGCCGATCGTTGGTTGCCAACATCATGTCGCCCGCTGTGGCTCAAAGCCGACCGCAAATTGCTCGACGAAACCGGTGGGCTGGCGCTCATCCTTGATGGCTCAAACCAGCACTTCCAGACAGTAGCATCCACCCAGGGTGAACATGGCTGGTGGCGGGGAGGGCGCGACTAACCGGCGCGCACCCCCGATCAGTGATAGCGGCGCAACAGCCCCGCCAGCTTGCCCTGGACGATCACCTCGTCCGGGCGATAGACCTGTGGTTCGTACATGCCGTTGGCCGGATCGAGCCGCACCATGCCGCCTTCGCGGCGGAGGTATTTGAGCGTGGCTTCCTCGTTGCGGACGAGCGCAACCACAATCTCGCCGTCGCGGGCGGTATCGGTGCGTTTCACCAGGGCATAGTCGCCATCGAAAATGCCGGCTTCGATCATCGAATCGCCGGACACTTCGAGCGCGTAGTGCTCGCCGGGGCCAAGCAGCGCGGCAGGGACCGGCATCGAGCTCTGGCCTTCGAGCGCTTCGATCGGCGCACCTGCGGCGATCCTGCCGTGCAAGGGGATCTCGATCACGTCATTGGCCGCTTGCGGGGCCATGGGTGGCGCGATCGTGCGGGATGCCACGTCGTTCGCCGGGCGCGAACGACCAAGCGGGGTCGAATCTTCCGGCTGCTTGATCACTTCCAGCGCACGCGCACGATTGGGCAGGCGACGGATAAAGCCGCGTTCTTCAAGCGCTGAAATCAGCCGGTGCACGCCGGACTTGCTCTTGAGATCAAGCGCCTCTTTCATTTCTTCGAACGAGGGCGAAATCCCTGTCTCTTCAAGCTTCTGCTGGATGAAACGGATCAATTCGTGCTGCTTGGCTGTCAGCATGGTGCAATCTCCCTTGCCTGCGCCAATCCCGCGCAGCAATAAGGTGAACGAATGTGGAACAAGTAGGCAACATGATTTGCGGAGTCAAGCAATTCTGCCAATTGCACACAGGTCGGTGCGCAGGAGCCTAGTCTGGCGCCATCCAATGGCCGGACTTGCCGCCGAATTTCTCGAGCAGGCGTACTTCGCCGATCACCATGCCTTTATCGAGCGCTTTGGCCATGTCGTAGATAGTCAGCAGGGCCACACTTGCTGCAACCATGGCCTCCATTTCGACCCCGGTCTTGCCGGTGAGCGAGGCCGAAGCCGTGACTCGAACGCCGCCTTCGGCAAATTCGAACTCTACATCGACCGAATCGAGTCCGATCGGATGGCACAACGGGATGAGGTCGCTGGTACGCTTAGCCGCCATTATCGCCGCTATGCGCGCAGTGCCGAGCACGTCACCCTTGGGCGCATCGCCCGCCTTGATTGCCGCCAAGGCGTCGGCGCTCATCCTGATGACCCCGCCAGCCACCGCCTTGCGCGCGGTGGCTGCCTTGGCACCGATATCGACCATATGCGCGGCGCCCGTTTCGTCGAGGTGGGTCAGTCGCTTGCTCATTGGTTTTTCAATACCTTACGCGAATCAATTCCTACAGGATGGAACACATGGAACACGCTCCTAAAGCCAAAAGAATCGCTGCCTGAAAAGCGGCGACATTTGGTTGACCGGGCAGGGCGGATCGGCATGTTCATGCCCAACCTTATGCCGAAAAGCGGCGCGGTAGGACAGCTTAACCTTCAAGCAGCGCCCGAGTGGCGGCTTCGACGTCGTCCTGCCGCATCAGGCTTTCGCCGACCAGGAAGGTGCGCACACCCGATTCCGCCA
>SBHJ01000074.1 GCA_006226465.1 Alphaproteobacteria bacterium
AGGTGGCCGAGTGGTTAAAGGCAGCAGACTGTAAATCTGCCCGCGCAAGCGTACGCTGGTTCGAATCCAGCCCTGTCCACCACCGCCCTTTCTCATGGCATCCCCGAAACCCTCTAGAAATCCCAGAAAAACAAGGGTATTCAGCCTTTCAAGGGCCGCCCCTGTTCGCTGTTATTTGCCTGCAACCGGCAGTGAGTGTGGGGAAGGTGTGGGGAAGGAAGTAGCCTTCCCCACACTGCGGCTCTCTCAAATGGCCTCCAGAAATGTGGGGAACGAGAATGGGCAAACTTACAGCGGTAGCGGTCAAGGCCGCCTTAGCGAATCCGGGCACCTATCAAGACGGTGACGGTCTTTTCCTGAAAGTTGGAAAAACTGGTGCGGCTTCTTGGCTCGTGCGACTCCAGCGCGATGGCAAACGACAGGACATTGGTCTGGGTAGTGCGAAGCTGGTTACGCTGGCTGAAGCGCGCGCCAAGGCGGCTGAACTTCGCAAGGCGGTGAAGGTCGAGAAGCGCGATGTGCTGACCGAGCGCAAGGACGAGGAAGCTGCCAAGGTCACCTTCCGTGAAGCCGCTACCCAATATCACTCGGAGAACGAGGCAGGCTGGAAAAGCGATGTGTACGGTCGCCAGTGGCTCGCCAGTCTGGAGAATTACGCCTTCCCGAAGCTGGGCGACATGACGACCGGCGGGATCACAGCTGCCGACATCATCTCGGTCCTCACGCCGATCTGGCAGGAAATTCCCGAAACAGCCCGCCAGGTCCGCAACCGGATTTGCGCTGTACTCGATTACTCCCACGCGAAGGGGTGGCGCTCCACGGAGGCTCCATCGGGCAATAGCAGTCTGAAAGCGGGACGTGGACTGCCCAGGCAGGTCAAGAAGCCTAACAACCGCAAGGCGATGCCCTACGTGGCGGTTCCTTCATTCCTTACCGCGCTGCGCCGCAAGCCATCCTATTCGCGTCTCGCGCTCGACCTTCTCATTCTGACGGGCGTTCGTTCGCAGGAAGTGCGTCTCGCGAAATGGGACGAATTCGATCTGGACCAGCGCCTTTGGACAATCCCAGCCGAGCACATGAAGCGCAGCAGGGCGCACATCGTGCCGCTGTCAGAAGCGGCCTTGGCGGTGCTTGTGAAGGCGGACGCAATGCGACTTGAGGGAGCCGATGTCGCCTTCCCCGGCATGACCGGAAAGGCGATGTCCAACATGACCCTGCTCAAAGTCATGCGCGACATGCAGGAGCCTTTCCACGTCCACGGTTTCCGCTCCAGCTTTACCGACTGGGCCGCTAACGAAGGCTTCCCCAATGCGGTCGTCGAAGCGGCACTGGCGCACAAGACACCCGACGCTGTGCAGGCCGCCTATCGCCGCACGACCTACCTCGGCACGCCGGAGAATCCCGGCGCGCGGGTGAAACTGATGGAGGCGTGGGGTAGCTACTGTTCTGGCAACTCGGCTTCCAAGAGCCTCGATCAGACCGAAGCATAGGTTACGCACAAAAAGCGCGGGTCGAGTAGGTATTACTCGACTGGCCGAAGCATTGCCTATCGCGCTGAATTCGCTAATCAATGCAAATGGCCATACCTGATTATCAAACACTGATGCTGCCTGTCTTGAAAGTTGCGGCGCAAGGAGAGACTAGGGTCCCGATTGCATCGGAGACGATTGCTGACCATTTTGGCCTTTCCCAAGATGAGCGCGAAGAGTTGCTACCAAGCGGAAAGCAGGCGCTGCTCCATAACCGCGTCCATTGGGCGAAGTTTTATATGACCAAGGCTGGTTTGATAGACAGTCCAGCGCGGGGCGTATTTATCGCTTCCGATGCCGGGAAGGCCTTGTTGGCGAAGGACCCCGAGCGGATCGATGTTGATCTTCTAAAGACATATCCAGAGTTCATGGAGTTCTACGACAAGAGCAATTCGAGCAAGAGTGACGGCCAGGACACTGCCCAGGAACAGTCGGCGACTTCTGATGCGACGCCAGAAGAACAAATTGATGCCGCTCACTCCATACTAACTAAGGCGCTAAAGGCTGACCTTCTCACTCGTGTGCATGATCAGACGCCCACATTCTTTGAGCATCTGATTGTCGAGTTACTCGTCGCAATGGGGTACGGCGGCTCACACGATAGCGCGGCGCGGCGGCTCGGCAAATCGGGCGACGGTGGAATTGATGGGATCATCGATGAGGATCGTCTCGGCCTCGACCGGATTTATGTTCAAGCCAAGCGCTACAGTCCTGAACAGACAATTGGGCGTCCTGCAATCCAAGGCTTCGTAGGAAGCCTGATAGGATTTGGGGCAACCAAGGGAGTGTTTGTAGCGACCTGCACATTCAGCAAACAGGCGCTCGACTATGTCGAAAATCTCCAACAGCGCGTCATACTGATCGACGGCGACAGACTGGCCGAATTGATGATCGAGTTCGGTATCGGAGTCAGGGTCAGCCGCATTGTTCAAGTGAAGCGCCTCGACGAGGATTTCTTTGCAGATTGACCGAAGGGCGGGACAGGTAAGGTCGGGATGCACTTTCGATAGACGAACAGCTTGTGGCGTGCGCTGAACGATGAGCCGGGAGTTTGGAAGCGGACAGGTTAGGGTGAAAGCTCGATCGAACAACTGACCGACAGGTTCTTTTCCCGCGCCCTCTCCTTGCACCGATCCAGCGCCTCGCGGTTCGCGTTCAAAATGCTTTGGGCTGCAATCAGCTCTTCAAAGCCATCCGGATTCTGTGACTCGATCATTCGCAGTCCGGCCTCAACAATGGTCGGTGCGCCCACGGCTTTGCGAGCCATCCGTTCGGGTAGCTGCCAGCTTTCTGGCATGGCGCGGGCGATGGTGCCGGGGAGAATCGACCAGAGCAGGATACCGACCAAGAATCCCACGCCTGCAAAGCGCCAGGTCTGACGCTTCTGCTCGTCCTCGGCGCGGACTCTCCCGACAATTGCGGCGAGCCGACCGGTTGCAAGGTCGAGGTCTTTGCGTCCGTGCCGGAACAGATCGCTGCTGTCGCGCAGCATGTCGAGCGAGGCGCGCTTGATCTGAACCGCAATGTCTTCCGGCGTAAGTTCGATAGCAGGCTTGTTGCCGATCGTGCTCAACGTCATTGAGACCTTTGCCAGCTGATCGGCCATCTGGCCGAGCGTAGCGGAATAGTCCGGGATCACGATGTCGGCTCGCTCCCTGGTCATGTTCTGGACGGTATGGCGCACCATAGCCATTTCGCCTTCGAGGCGAGCGAAGGCCTCCGTCGCCGGATCGGTTTCCGCCAGGGCCTCTGACTCAGGCTGCGGCGCGGGCGGTTCCTCGACTTCGAGATCCAGCTGCACTTCGTCGATGTGGTCGTCTTCCATGTCGTTTCTCCTAAATACCCATGTCGAAAGCGCGGGTGCGCTCGCGTCCGAGGGTTGCGGTGAGTTCGTTTGCGATGCTGCGTTCGGGCTTGGGATCGATGCCTAGTTCGCGGGTCTTGCCGCGCAGCAGGCCTTCGACCTGCGGATCGCGTTCGAGCCCCTTTGCCAGTTCGGTCAGCTTTGCCGACACGCGGGCTGCGCCTGCCCGGTCGCCTTGCTGCTCAAGCTGCTTGCGTGCCGCGCTCAATCTTTGCCAGTCGCTGACAAAGCGCTCGGATCGCAGCGCCGGATCGGTGCGCACGGCGGCTTCTTGGCTCATGGCGCGCATGGCTTCCTGGCTGCGCCCGCCTGCAGTCGCAGCGATCAGCTCAGGGTTCCGCTCCAGCGCCTTAGCCAGATCAGCGGCGGCATGGGGTCGGATCGCTTCGAGCGCCTTTCCTGCCTTCTGCAGCGCGTCATTCTGGTGCAGGAGCACGGGCAAGCCCTGGGCCTGCATCGTACCGATATCGCCAAGTGCGCGGGCATAGCGTTCGACCGCGCGGCGCTGGTCGTTCTGCGTGTTCGACTGCGCCGGGATTGGTTCGAGCTGGCGGGTCTGAGGACGGAAGTTCCCGAAAATGGATTTCGCCTTTTCAGGAACCTGCCGAACCATCTCCACGATCCGTTCGCGGAAACTGATTCCACGCAGTTCGGCGAAGGCTTGCTCGGGCTTGTAGTCGCCTGCCATATCCTTCCCGCGCTCGCGACTCAGGGTGCGGACAAGCTTGGACTGATCGGCAAAGTCATCGCGGCCAAAATGCAGCGCCAATCCTTGGCGATGGCGCGACATGGCAACATAGGTCGAGTGGCCGTCCATGCCGGGTGTTGCGAGCACATGCGCGCGGTCTACGGTCATGCCTTGCGCTTTATGGATCGTGGCGGCGTAGCCATGATCAATATGGGCATAGTCCTTGGTGTCGAACGCAACTTCGCGGCCATCGTCGGTGCGCACGGCCATACTCTGTGCGCTGGCTTTCGCGACCGTGCCGAGTGTGCCGTTCTTGACCCCAAGCCCGCGCTCGTTGCGCAGGAAAATGATCCGGTCACCCGATGCAAATTCTCGCTCGCCACGCGCTGCCTTGATGGTGGCATCGACACCTAGCGCGCCGACTGCACGCATCTTCTTGCGCGCCATTTGGTTCAGCTCGCGCACCTCATCATTGGTGTGGGTGAGGATGATCCGGCTGTCGCCGGAGCTGGCCTGCCGTTCCCGATCCCAGCGCTCGATCAGCTCTGTCCGCGCGACCTCGCGCGTGTCGGCGGTATGAACCATGCCGCGTTCTTCGTAGCTCCGGATTGCTTCTCCCGTGCGACCCGTGGCGAGGTGCCTGGTTGCATCCTGCTGCCATGCCGAAAGCTGGCGGCGGACTTCGCTGATCTCGACCCCGCCTTGGCGCACGTGGATCGCGCGGAACGCCGCGCCAGCTTCGATGGCCTGAAGCTGCTGCTGGTCACCGACCAGAACCACCTTCGCTCCGGACTTGGCGGCTTGGGTGAGCACGCGCTCCATCTGGCGCGTGCCGACCATGCCTGCCTCATCGATGACGAGCACATCCTTGGCAGTCAGCTGCTCGCGTCCTTTGCCCCATTGGTGTTCAAGGCTGGCGATGGTGCGCGATGCAATGCCGGAGCCGTTTTCCAGACCCTCGGCGGCGATGCCGGAAAGCGCTGCGCCGCGCACAGTGTAGCCTGCGCTTTCCCATGCCTCGCGCGCCACGCCCAGCATCGCGCTTTTGCCGGTTCCGGCATAGCCGACAACGACAGCAAGACCCTTGCTTTTGGTCACGTGCTCAAAGGCGGATTTCTGCTCGCCCGACAGCACCAGGCCGCGCTTCGCGGCGCTTGCGAATGCGGCATTTCGCTGGAGATCATTGACGCTATGATTGGCCCGCTGTGTCATCTCGTCGGCGGCGTGGTGCAGGCGCTGTTCGGTCTCGATCATTGCCCGCGAAGTGAACCGATCTTGCCCGCGTCCATCCTCGCCCAGAGCGATCAGATCGGGGGAACCACGCACTGCACTGTAAGCGGCGTCAAACTGCTCCTTGCCGTCGCTGTGCCGGTGGATGAAAGCAGCAAGGTCGCGCTTGGTAAACGTCGCTTGCTGGTGCGTGATGGCATCCAATGCCAGCGCAGGATGGGCAATGATGCGTGCGCCATTGCGCTGGGCAATCGCGCGGTGTTCCTCGATCCGCTCGCCTTCCAGTCCACGCCCGCCAATGCGTGAAGCGGCGGGACCGATCTTGTCCTGCGGTTCCAGCGCAATCCCCTGCGCTTCCAGGCTGCGATGATCGATCCGTGCATCGATGTCGCGTTCGGCCAGCGCGCGGTTGACATGATCGGCCCAGCGCTCGCGCCATTGCTCGATCAGCGCGATCTTGTTCCATTCGCGGACCTTCGCGCCAAAGCCATCTTTGGTTACTTCGCGCCCAATTTCCCGCATCGTGAGCATGACGTGCGCGTGCGGCTTTGCCTTGCCGTCCTCGCCGATATCCCAATGCACATTGAGATCGGCGATCATGCCTTTCTCGACGAACTCGGCCTTCACGAACTCGCGCGCCAGCTTGACGTTGTCCTTCTTCGACAGCTCGCGGGGCAGGGCGAACTCGACCTCACGGGCAAGCTGCGCATCCTTGCGCTTCTCGGCGGCCTCGACCGCGTTCCACAAGGTGGCCCGGTCGGCGAAGGCTTTGGGCGCGCCTTTGGGCAGCATCACTTCGGAATGAAGAACGCCTGCCTTGTTGGTGAAATCATGGGTTCTGTCGATGCGTTCGTCGTGCAATCGCTCGCCTGCACGATAGGCCGCTGCCGCCACGGCACTGCGTCCGCTCGACCTTCCGATGACCTTTGCGCTGAAGTGAAAGATTGCCATGACGGCAATCCAGTTACACTCTAAACGCCACGTCGGCACGACGTATAAGCGCGCCCTCTCATGATAAAATCCTGATCGGGACTAGGCGGTATCACACTGTCCCGGCGACCTTACTGCATTGG
>SBHJ01000192.1 GCA_006226465.1 Alphaproteobacteria bacterium
CCCAAGTTTTTCGATCGCTGTGGCGGGCATAGCACGCATTGGGCACGCGCTCAGGTTGCGAGGGCGGCGGAGTGGTGCTAGGCGCGCGGCCAATCTGCCCTGCGGCAGCACCCAGACACCTTGACACGAAAGACAAACAATCATGGCCGACGAAGGCGATATCCTGACCGATCTGAACTTGGACCAGCCCGCTCCCAATGGCGCTGACAACCTCCCCTCGGCTGGTATTATCACGCAATATATCAAGGATATGTCGGTTGAGAACCCGAATGCTCCGGCTGTGTACCAATGGCAGGAACAGCCGCAGATCGACCTGCAATTCAACATTGGCGCGGAAAGGGTGAACGACGAGGTTCACGAAGTTGAGCTCAAGATCAACCTCACCGCCAAGACCGCGCAAGGCAATGCCTATCTGATCGAGCTGTCCTATTGCGGCCTGGTCGGGATCCGCAATGTGCCCGATGACCAGGCGCATGCCTTCCTGTTCGCCGAGGCGCCGCGCCTGCTGTTCCCCTTCGCCCGCGCAATCGTGGCCGATGCCGTGCGCGATGCCGGCTTCCCGCCGTTGATGATGGACCCGATCGATTTCAACGGGCTGTACGTCCAGCAACTTCAGGCCAAGCGCGAACGCGAACAGGCAGCAGCGGGCGGCGACGAAGCCGCCGCGCCTGAAGGCAACGCCTGAGCCGGATGGTGGCGGGGCCGCTCCGGTGAGCCTGCTCAAGAATGTCGGGACGATAGGCGGGTTGACAGCTGTCAGCCGCGTGTTCGGCTTTGTCCGTGACATCCTGCTCGCGCGCGTCCTGGGCGCAGGCGGGGTGGCCGATGCCTGGCAGCTCGCATTCCAGCTCCCCAACCTGTTTCGCCGCCTTTTCGCCGAGGGCGCCTTTGCCAGCGCATTCGTGCCGCTGTTCAATCGCCATTCTACCGAGGGTGAGAGCGCGGCCCAGCGCTTTGCCAGCGAGGTGCTGGCGATCCTGCTGCCGATCCTGGTGTTGTTCGGGGCGCTGATCATGATTGGCATGCCCTGGGTACTGTGGCTGTTTGCCAATGCCGATCTGCGCGCCGACCCGGTAAACTACCCGTTGGCAGTGACGATGGGCCGGATCGCATTCCCCTATTTACTGTTCATGAGCCTGGCGACGCTGACCGCCGCCGTACTCAATTCGCTGTCGCGCTTTGCCGCTGCCGCCGCCGCACCAATCCTGCTCAACATCTGCCTGATCGCAGCGCTCGCTTGGGGCGCGATGCAGCCCGATGGCGAAATTGCGCGACAATTGACCGGGTTTTTCCTGGCGGTTGCAGTTTCGGTGAGCGGATTTTTACAGCTATTGTGGCTGGGGTACTGGATGCGCCGGGCGGGGTTCCGTATCCCGCTCGCACGGCCGCGACTGACCGCCCGGGTCAAGGAAATGGGCGTGCTGATCGTACCCGCGGTGATCGGCGCGGGGGTTTACCAGATCAGCCGTTTCATCGATCTCGCCTTCATTCGCGGGCTTCCTGACGGCAGCCTGACCTATATCGCCATGGCCGATCGCTGGAACCAGTTACCTCTGGGGATTATCGGCATTGCGCTGGGCACGGCGATCCTGCCCGCGCTGAGTCGCTTTATCGCGCGCGAGGAGGACGAAGAGGCGCAGCGCCTGCAATCGAACGCGGTCGAACTGGCAATGTTGCTGACCGTACCTGCCGCTGTCGCGCTGTTCTTTACCGGCAGCGCATTTGTGCGGGTATTCATGCAATCGGGCGCCTTCACCATGGAGGACGCTGCGATTACGGGCACGGTCGTATCAGGCCTGGTGCTGGGCCTTCCCGCCTATGTGCTGGTCAAGGTGCTGACCCCCAATTTCTTTGCGCGCAAGGATACGCGCACCCCGGTAATCACCGCCGCCTTGAGCTTGACGGTGACGGTCGCGGTGAACCTGGCGCTGGTGCCAAGGATAGGGGTGGTGGCACTGGCGATTGCCGGATCGGTGGGCGCGTGGGTCAATACGCTTCTGCTCTTTGGGCTGCTTTCGCGGCGCGGGCATTTCACGATGACCGGCCGCGTGCTGGGCCGTATCGCGCGAATTTTACTGGCAGCTGCGATCATGGGTGCGGCGCTATGGTATGCGATGCAGTGGGGTGATCCCTATTTCAGCGGCTCAACTTTCGAGCGAATGGGTTCGATCACGGCACTGATCGCCATAGGCTGCGTGACCTATGGTATTTGCGCCATGGCGTTCGGCGTACTCGACAAGGCGACCATCCTGCGCCTAATGCGCCGCCAGACCTAATTCACCAGAGAATCTTTCATGCGCGTCGTTTCCGGTATCCAGCCCACAGGCAATCTCCACCTTGGCAATTACCTGGGGGCGATCCGCAATTGGGTACGCATGCAGGACGAGATGGAGCAAGGCAGCGAATGCCTGTTCTTCCTGGCCGATCTCCATGCAATCTCGCAGCCGCATGATCCCAAGGAATTGGCGTCCGCGACCTTAGAGATGACCGCGGCGCTGGTCGCCTGCGGGATCGATCCTTCGCGCTCGATCCTGTTCAACCAGGCACAAGTTCCCGCCCATGCGGAGCTACAATGGCTGCTCAACGGCACCGCGCGGATGGGTTGGCTGGGTCGCATGACGCAGTGGAAAGACAAGGCCGGCAAGAACCGCGAGGGCCAATCGGTCGCGCTGTTTACCTACCCAGTGCTGCAGGCCGCTGACGTGTTGCTGTACCAAGCCACGCATGTCCCGGTTGGCGAGGACCAGAAGCAGCATCTGGAGCTGGCGCGCGACATTGCGCAGAAATTCAACAACGATTTCTGCGAGCCGGACGCCCCGGTCTTCACTCTGCCCGATCCGATCGTGCCACCCGATGCCGCGCGGATCATGAGCCTGCGCGATGGCAGCGCCAAGATGAGCAAGTCTGATCCTTCGGAGATGAGCCGCATCAACCTTTCAGACGACGCCGACGAGATCATGCGCAAGATCAAGAAGGCCAAGACCGATCCTGAAGCCTTACCGAGCGAGGCCAAGGGATTGGATGGCAGGCCCGAAGCGCAGAACCTGGTGGGCATTTACGCCGCCGTGTCAGGTGAGAGTGTCGATGCAGTGCTGGCGCGCTTTGGCGGGCAAGGCTTCGGCGCATTCAAGCCGGCGCTGGGCGAATTGCTGGTCGAGGCCCTTGCGCCGATCTCGGAGCGGTTCCGCGAACTGAAGCAGGATCGCGAGGCATTGGATGCAATTCTTGCGCGCGGAGCCGCTCGTGCCCGCGAGCGAGGCATCCCGACCCTCAACGCCGCCTATCGGGCGCTCGGCTTGGTGCGCGGGGCAAGCTGAACCACGCTGGGACGGCGTTCAATGGCCGTTCAGCCATGATCTTTACATTGGATGTGTTCAATGACAGCCTGCGCCGCAGCGGGAACGTGGCGCGGTCGAGGATTGCGGTTCCCGCACAGGAAAAAAGATATGACCAAGCCGCTCAAGGGCCGAACCGCAATAATGAAGCTGGCTAGCGTGCCGTTGCTGCTGGCGAGCCTTGGCGCTTGCGCCACACCGTTCAAGGCCGATGTTTCGCGCTTCCAGTCGCAGCTCCCGGCACCCGCCGGCGAGACATTCGCGGTCGTGGCCGACGATCCTATGCTGGCAGGCGGATTGGAATTTGCGCAATATGCCGATCTGGTAGAAGCCCAGATGGAACGGCTCGGCTATTCCGAGGCATCCTCACCTGAGGCGGCAACCTTGCTGGTCCGATTCGACTATGGGGTTGACGATGGGCGCGAGCGGGTTCGCAGCACCGGCACCGGCTTCTACGACCCCTTCTGGGATCCATGGTACCGCCCCTACGGACGCTATCGCTATTCCCCATATTATCGCCCGCGCGGACTTTGGGGCTACGGCTTCTATGATCCCTGGTTCAGCGGATCGGACGTTGAAAGCTACACCGTCTATACCAGCGGGCTTGATCTGAAGATCGACCGCGCATCAAACGGCGAACGGCTGTTCGAAGGCAAGGCCCAAGCCGTTTCGACCTCAAACCGCCTGCAATATCTGGTCCCCAATCTGGTCGAAGCCATGTTCACAGATTTCCCCGGCAATTCGGGCGAGACCCTGCGCATCTCAATCGCGCCGGAGAAAACCAAGGTCAAAAAGGTCAACTAGTCCCCGTGACCCTTTTGACAAGCAGGAAGGGCGGCCCCGCAAGGAGCCGCCCTTTCGCGTCGTAATGGATCAAAGCTTCTCGTGCCCGCCGGTCGAACCGAAACCGCCCGCACCGCGCTCGGTGTCGTCGAGCTCATCGACCACATCCCATGCTGCCTGCGTCACCGGAGCCAGCACTAGTTGCGCGACCCGGTCACCGCGCACAATGGGGAAGGGCTCGCTGCCGTGATTGATCAAGATGATCTTGAGCTCACCGCGATAATCGCTGTCGATGGTGCCCGGCGTGTTGGGCACGGTAATCCCGTGCTTGAGCGCGAGGCCAGATCGTGGCCGGACCTGGATTTCGTATCCTTGGGGGATCGCCAGTGCCAACCCGGTCGCCACCGCGTGGCGCGCGCCCGGTGCCAGCGTCACTTCCTCTGCCGAAACCACATCCATCCCGGCTGCTCCCGGCGTTGCGTATCGCGGCAGGTCCAGCCCTTCACCATGCGGCAGGCGTTTGACCTGCACCGCAATCTGTTCGCTATGCGTTATCTGCTTCATCAAGAGCGGCTGCTATCCGCTCTGCCAGGGCTATGGCAACCTCCAGCTTGGGCATTTCATCGAGGCTTTCAACACCTTCGCCCGTCACAATGTGTACGCGGTTGGTATTTCCGCCCATCACGTCGCCCGAAACGTCGTTGGCAACGATCCAGTCGCACGCCTTGCGCTTGCGCTTCGCCTTGGCATTTTGGAGCACGTCCTCGGTCTCGGCGGCAAAGCCGACCACCAGTGCGGGCCGTTTCTCCGAAGCAGCAACATTGGTGAGGATATCGGGATTTTCTTCCAGGACCAGTGCCGGTGGTGCAGAGCCGCGCTTCTTGAGCTTTTCGGCCCGATATTCCTTGGGACGCCAATCTGCCACGGCGGCAACCATGACTGCGACATCGGCAGGCAGTGCATTGCGCACCACGTCGGCCATGTCGCGCGCGCTTTCGACATTGATCCGGTCAACCCCGTCGGGTGTCTTGAGCGAGACCGGGCCGGCGACCAGTGTTACCTTGGCGCCGAGCGCAGCGGCCGCAGCAGCAATGGCAAAGCCCTGTTTTCCGGAAGAACGATTGGCGATGTAACGCACCGGGTCGATAGCTTCCCAGGTCGGGCCGGCAGTGACGAGAACATGCCGTCCATTGAGCGGGCGGTGACCCTTCTTGACCTTGAATCCCTCGCCTTCGAGCGCATCGTCCTCGCGCTCTTCGATCTCGTCCGGGCGAACCGGCTCCCCGGCCTCGCCTTCGTCGACCGGTTCAGGCGCGGTCTGGTTGGCGTTGACTTCGTGATTGATCGCCGCGGCGTCGGTCGGCGGGGCGGCCTTGGCGGCACCCTTCTGCGCCATCAGCGGGCCATCCAGATCGGGCTCGGCGTCGGTTGCGACATCTTCGCCTACTTCCTCGGCAGACTCTTCCGCAACGTCTGCGTCCTCTTCGGCGGCCTCCGCCGCAGCAGCGGCAGCGGCTTCCTCTTCAAGATAGGCGGCCTCAATTTCTTCGGCCGAACGCTTGGGGGTCGAACGCGGGATGATCGCGGAGAGCAATCCGCCCAGCCCGCCACCCCTCGGCGCGACTTCGGGTTCGAGCGCTTCGTCGCTTTCCTCTTCCGGCTCGACTGAGGGCTTTGGCTTGGGCGCATCGACCTTGATGCCGAAGTGGCTGGCAATTGCGGCCCAGATCGCTTCGGGTTCGGGCAGGCGGCCATAGCCGAATTCGCCGCAGGCCATCGCGCCTTCATCGGGATCGAGAACCTCGACTCCGGCCTGCTTCAGCCAGGTAACGTTGCGCTTGGTCGCTTCGTGTTCCCACATCCGCACATTCATTGCGGGAACCGCCATAACCGGCTTGTCGGTCGCGAGGATCAGCGTGGTAGCAAGGTCATCGGCAATACCTGCTGCCATCTTGGCGAGGAGATCGGCGGTTGCCGGACATACCACCACCAGGTCCGCCTCGCGGCTGAGCTCGATATGGCCCATCTCGACTTCGTTCTTGAGATCCCACAAGGTGGTGTGGACCGGGTTCTCCGAAAGCGCAGCCAATGCCATGGGTGTCACGAACTGCTGTCCGCCTTCGGTGATCACGCAGGTGACATCGCCCCCGCCCTTGCGGATGAGGCGAACAAGCTCGCACGATTTGTAGGCAGCGATACCGCCACCCACCACCAGCAAGATCTTCGGTCCAA
>SBHJ01000124.1 GCA_006226465.1 Alphaproteobacteria bacterium
ATCCCGGTCATTCGAGCCGATCCGGGCGGTATCCAAAAGCGGACGTCAATCCCGAAAGGGCTGAGTGGCTAAAAGTGGGGAGAATTCAGACTTTCGATTTGGGAACCATCCAAGGAGGAATCGGAAATCCATTGAGGCTAATTGCGATCCAAATTGCCCTGCATCATGGCCAATGTCGCACTCAGGCGGTCCAGCTCTTTGCTTTCAATTCCGGCAAGGAGCCGCCCATAGACGGCGTCGGCCTCAGCCCTGAGCTTGGGCAATAGTTCGACCGCTGCAGGCATGAGATGGATGTGCCATACGCGCCGATCGTTCTTGGCACTTCGCCGCTCTACGAGGGTCAGTTCTTCGAGCCTGTCAATCGCCTGACCAACGCTAGCTCGCTCCAGATCAAGTTCCATGGCAAGTTCGGTCTGCGTCATTCCCGGTGTTCGATAAAGATATGCCAGTGCCCGCCATTGCGTGCGGGTAAGTCCAAATTGTTCGACTGATGTGTCAAAGGAGCGCCGCAAGCGCCGAGTGACCTCCTCCAACAGGAATACGAGCCGATCCGTATCGGTCAGAAAGTTCGCCGAGGCTCTGTCGGCATCTTGGTCCAGTCGCGTCGCCATCTCCCAAGACATATCGAACGCCGGCGAAAAAGAAAACCATTTACTGTAAGTTGCCTTATAATGTAGTGCTATTCATATGGCGATCGATACAACGAGCATGAAAGGGGCCGACGGTTTAGCCCTCACCGCCGAAATCACCGGCGAGCCTGGGGCGATACCGGTCTTGCTCGCCCATGGAGGCGGGCAGACCCGGAGAGCGTGGAAGCGCGTCACAAGCGATCTTGCCGATGCCGGGTTTCGCGCGATTGCTTTTGACATGCGCGGCCATGGCGACAGCGCGTGGTCAGATGCTGGAGCATATGATATTCGTGACTTTGCAGCTGATCTTGTCGCGCTCGCATCCCAAATGGATTGCAAGCCCGCGCTGGTCGGCGCATCACTTGGTGGCCTCGCCGGACTGGTCGCCGAGGGTGACCTTGCCCAGGGCAGCTTCGCGTCGCTGACATTGGTGGATATTGCACCGCGCATGGAGCCAGACGGCGTGATGCGGGTGGTGGGCTTCATGGAACAGCATGTCGAAACCGGCTTTTCGTCAACCGATGAAGCGGCGGATGTTATCGCACGCTACATGCCACATCGCGGGAAGCGCGGCGCTGGCGCAGGCCTGCGCCATTATCTCCGGCAAAAGGATGATGGCCGCTTTTACTGGCACTGGGATCCAGCGTTCATTCGCAACATCATGGCGGCCAAACGGAGCAATCCCGAAAATCAGGAGCATCAGTTTCAGGAACTCAGCAGGGCGGCGGCCAGTCTGACACTCCCGCTGCATCTCATTCGCGGCGCGGCGAGCGACCTTGTTTCTGAAGAAGCCGTTGCACATCTGCGAGAGGTCGCCCCGCATGCCGAATATACCGACATCGCAGACGCCACCCACATGGTCGTGGGCGATGCCAATGATGCATTTTCGAATGCGATCCTCGGCTTTCTGAATCGCCACCATGGTCCGACAGGATCGGGGCAATGAGCGGACTGCCAACGGTGCTTGAGCGGGCGCGCTTGCAGGAATTGCTGGACATTGCGCCCTTCCATCAATGGCTCGGCCTGAAAATCCAATCCTGCTCGGAAGACGGGCTTGAACTCACGATGCCCTGGCGCGCGGAAATCATCTCCAACCCCGTGCTTGGCGCGGCGCATGGCGGCGTGCTTGCGGCGCTGATCGATCTCACCGGGCTTTACACTTTGCTTATGCTGGGCACGCGGGCCAAGGCAACCGCCGATCTCAGGGTCGATTATCATCGGCCCGCGACCACTGGCCCGCTCGTTGCGCGTGGACAGGTTATCAAAATCGGGCGCCAGTTAAGTGTCGCCGAAGCTCGCATTTTCGGCCCTGACGATAAACTCCTGGCCAGCGGCAGGGGCGCCTACATATGCTAATTCGCCTCTTAGTACCCGCATTGGTGTCCGTCGCCTTCTTGCTGTCTGCCTGTTCAGGCGGCGGGGCTGATGACCAGGCTGCCAAAGAGACACCGCAAGGCCCGCGTGAGGTTCAGACCTCGATCGTCAAGACCGAGTTGCTCAACGAACCGGTGAAGGCGTTCGGAACTATTGCCGCCAAACAGAGCAGTGCAATTGGAGCGCTCACCGAAGGTCCGGTCGAGCGGATCTTTGTGAAAGTTGGCGACAGGGTGAAACGCGGGCAACCGCTCTTTCGCATCAGGCAAGCCGACTATCACCGGAACGTGGCAGAGGCACAAGCTGCGGTCGATCTCGCGACCGCTCAAGCTGTTGAAGCCGAACGGCGCTATGAACGCGTGATCGCTCTTGCGCCGAGGGGGTTCGTTTCGAAAGCGCAGGTCGATGCAGTTGAGACCGAGCTTGCCGTAGCGCGCGCGCAAAAGGCGCAAGCCAATGCCGCACTCGGCACCGCACAGCAGGCCCTGAGCGATACGATTACACGCGCGCCTTATGACGGCGTAGTAACCGCGCGCCTCGTTGATGAAGGCGTCTATCTCAACAATCGGTTTTCAATGGGCGGCCAATCAGCGGCACTTCAATTGCAGGAACTCGGCACAGTTGCGGCAATCGTCAATGCGCCGCAGGAATACGTCGATGTGCTGCGTCGAGACATGCCCGCGCGCGTTTTCATCGAAGGATTCGACGCACCGTTCGAGAGCATTGTCTACATCATCAACGACCGGGTCGATCCTGAAAGCCGGATGGTTGAGCTGCGACTGCCGATCGCCAATCCGAACTACCGGATAAGCTCCGGCCTTGCGGCGCGGGCCGAGATCCAGATTCCGGCCGAGCCAGCCATTATTCTGCCTCGAACAGCAATTCTAGGCGACAGCTCCGCCGCCCATCTCTTCATCGTTGTAAATGGCAAGACGCAGCGCCGTGAAGTCAGGTTCGACAGTATCGACCTCGACAGGGTGCGGATTCGGTCGGGGGTGAATGCAGGGGAGGAAGTGATCATCGATCCTCCAGCAACATTGCGTAACGGCGAGCAGGTGACACCACGCCGCACGACCGGCGAGAAGTAATATGTGGCTCGCCGATGTTTCGATCCGGCGACCGGTCTTTGCGACCATGCTGATAGGCTCGCTTGTTGTTCTAGGCCTTGTCTCCTTCGGTCGCCTCGGTGTCGATCTCTTTCCCGAAGTCGAATTTCCCTACGTGTCGGTAACCACCACGCTGCCTGGTGCATCCCCAGGTACGATTGAGACTGAAGTCACGGATATCATCGAGGAGCAGCTCAACACCATCGCGGGCTTGCGCCAGATGCGTTCTGTCAGCGCAGAAGGGGTGAGTATCGTCAATCTCGAGTTTGAACTCGAACAAGACGCCGACCTTATGGCGCAGGAAGTCCGGGACAAAATGTCGCGGCTTGGTGCTGACCTGCCCGCCGACGCGGAGCCACCCGTAATCGAGAAAGTCGATCCTGACGCAGCGCCGATCCTGTCGGTCCTCTTGTCGGGCGATATGCCCATCCGCGATCTAACCACCTTTGCAGACGAGGAAGTAAAGGAGCGCTTGCAGCGGGTTCCGGGAGTCGGATCAGTCGAATTGGTCGGAGGGCGCGAGCGCGAAATGCGTATCTGGCTGGATGCATCTGCGATGCGCGCGCGCAGCATAACGGCAGACGACGTGCTCTCCGCAATCCAGCGCGAAAACGCAGAGCTTCCAGGCGGTCGGCTGGTAACGGAGGGCCGCACCCGCCAATTCGGCATCCGCACACTCGCCGAAGCCGCGAGCGCAGCCGAGTTCGCAAGAATTCCGATTGCCTATCGCCCCAATGGCCAGACCGTCCGTATCGGCGATGTTGGCCGCGTCGAGGATTCGGTCGAAGATGAAACCAGCTACGCCCAGCTCGATGGCAAGCCTGGTGTGGTGCTCGAAGTGCGCAAACAGAGCGGTGAAAACACCGTTGCAGTCGCCGAGCAGATCCGGGCAGCAATCGATGACATAAGCGCAAGCGCGCCGGATGGGGTCAAACTCGTTATCGCACGCGATACCTCGCGGTTCATCGAACAGGCAATTGGCGACGTGCTGTTAGATCTTTTCATCGCGGTGTTGCTGGTAGTCGCCGTGACCTTTCTGTTCCTGTTGAGCTGGCGCGCGACATTCATCGTTCTTCTCGCCATCCCGACCTCGATCGTTGCCACATTCGTCGCTTTCGCGGCGTTTGATTTCACCATCAATATGGTCACCTTGCTCGCGCTCACTGTGGCGATCGGCCTTTTGGTGGACGACGCTATCGTCGTGGTCGAGGCAGTCCAGAACGATGTCGATGAAGGTGTAGATGCAACCGGGGCGGCACACGCTGCAACCCAGCGCGTGGCGCTCGCCGTTCTGGCAGGCACATTCGCGACGCTGGCGGTATTTGTTCCAATCGCATTCATGGAGGGGATAGTCGGGCGATTCTTCTTCCAATACGGATTGGCGATCGTGTTTTCTGTCAGCGTCTCGATGCTGGTCGCCTTTACATTGACACCAGCCATGTCAGCCCGATTACTGCGCCCGGAACATCCGGAAGATGGATGGCTGGGGCGTGTAGAGCGATTTCATGTCGGGATGCGCCTTCGCTACGAACGCCTCGTCAGCTGGGCAGTTGGCAGACGGTATGTCGTGCTTGCTGGCGCTCTCGCGAGCGTTCTCGTCGGCGGATTTTTTGCCGGGCTTGTGCCGAGCACATTTATGTCCACCACTGACCGGTCGGAATTTCTCGCGACGGTCAAGCTGCCGCTCAGCACGGGGATCACCGGAGCGCGCGAAGCAGCCCAGCAAGCTGACGTCGTGTTGCGCGAAAACCCGGAAGTCGAACTAGTGTTTGCGAGTGCGGGCAGTGGCACCAATCCCAAGGTCAACGAGATCGATATCTATGTCGGGCTTACCCCCAAGCGGAGCCGTGACATGTCGCAAGATGACCTGATGACCTTCGCGCGCGACGCTCTCGATAAAGGTGTCGTCGGAGCACGCGAGGTATCTGTGGCTGAGGTTCCCTGGGTGTCGGGCGGAGGTGTCGGGCAAACTGCGATCGAGCTGATCATCACCGGAAGTGATACCCTGGCAATCAACGATTATGCTCAATGGCTACAAGGTGAACTCGACGCCCGGCCTGACTTCGTCGACGTCCGCTCTACCTATGAGGGCGGCAGACCCGAATTGCAGATTGTGCTTGATCGTGACCGCGCAGCGGACCTCGGCATATCGGCGCGCAGTCTTGCCGCGGCCTCCCGCACGTTGGTCGGAGGCAGTGATGCAGGAACCTTCGAAGCCGACGGGCGGCGCTATGATATCCGCGTGCGCCTTGACGAAATCAACCGGCAGAACCTCTCGGATGTTCAGGCACTGCCACTCAGAACTGGACAAGGCACTCTGGTCGATTTGGCAGCAATCGCCGATGTAGAGGTGGCATTGAGTGCCGCAGAGATCGACCGTATTGATCGATCGCGCCAGATTTCCGTCCAGGCGAATACAGCCCCCGGCGTAGCGCTGAGCGTCGCGGTTACGAAGGTCGAGAACCTTCTTGTGTCCAATCCGCCACCGCCTGGTCTTTCGATCCAGACCGAAGGAACAGCACGAAGACTGGCCGAGACAGGAGAGGCAATTGTCTTCGCGTTCGCCCTGGCAATCGTCGCGCTCTACATCGTGCTGGCAAGCCAGTTTAACAGTTTCGGGCAGCCGATCATCATCATGCTCACCGCGCCACTTTCCTTTTCAGGGGCCTATTTTCTTATGTGGGCAGGAGGGCAGGAAATGAGCCTGTTTGCTCAGATCGGCATGATTGCGCTGATGGGGATTGTGATGAAGAACGGCATCCTTCTGGTCGATCTCGCCAATCAGTATCGGGACGCAGGCATGGATCCCGCCTCGGCGATGCGCAAGGCAGCGCCAGAACGCCTGCGACCCGTCCTGATGACAGCGTTGGCGGCGATATTCGGCATGTTGCCGGTCGCGCTTGCTCAATCGGATGCCGCTGAGTGGCGCAACTCAATGGGCTTTATCATCATTGGCGGATTGACCACTTCCACGTTCTTGACATTGCTGGTGGTGCCCGCCGCCTATTCCGCAGCGGGTGATCTGAGAGGCTTGGCCGGACGTATTCGCACCGCAGCTCGAGGCAGGCTATATGGCTGAAGCGCGTCTCGCCTGTTAGCGAACACGCTCGGCGACGGCTATTGGGTTGCTAGCCGAATGGCGGGTTTGCACACTGTGCGTGCCAAAAGCGGACAGTCGGCAAGCGGCCCA
>SBHJ01000302.1 GCA_006226465.1 Alphaproteobacteria bacterium
TGCAGGGTCATGTCACCCATGCGCACTCCGCCGCGCAGATCGGTGGTGTAATGTTCGACATTGGACATGCTCTCGCAGCCGCCTGCTACAACCACATCTGCCATGCCGGTCTCGACCATCATCGCCGCGGTCGCGACCGCCTGCACGCCCGATCCGCACCGCCGGTCCAGTTGGAAGCCGGGGACCTCCATCGGCAGGCCGGCGGCAAGCCAACTCCAATGCCCGATGGCGGGGGCCTCGCCGCTGCCGTAGCCCTGGCTGAACACCACATCGTCCACGCGGGCAGGATCGATCCCGCTCCGCTCGACCAGTGCCTTGAGTATCACCGCGCCCAATTGCCCGGCGTTGAGCGAGGCGAGCGATCCCCCGAACTTGCCGACCGGGGTACGCAAGGGTGATACGATGGCGGCACGTCTACTCATGTTCATTCCTTGTCAGAAAGTGCAACAATCCCGGCATCGACAAGCCGGGCTATCTCTCCTGAGGAGAGATCGAGCCGTTCCGCAAGCACTTCTTCGCTATGCTGGCCCAGATAGGGTGCGGGGGCGGGATCGGCGGCCTGGCGCCCCGGGATATTGGCGAAGCTGCGCGTGGCCGGATATTCGAAGCCCGAAGGGTTGGCGGGGGATGGGCCGAACAGCGGATTGTCGGCGACCAATACGGGGTCATTCGCGGCTTCGTGCATGGTGCGATAGCGTTCGAAGGTGCAACCCGCGGCGGCCATGCGCTGTGCCAATTCCGCGTAGTCCTCCTGCGAGGCGGCGCGCTGGACGATCGTGAACAGGCGATCGCGATGTTCGAAGCGCGGACGATCGCCTTCGTCGAAATCCACGCCCAGTTCAGCCGCCAGCGCCGAAACCGCTTCGCCGATGCCAAGCGCTGTTACAAGCCCTTGCCACTGCTTGGGCGTTAGCGCGGCAACCATGAAGCGCTTTCCATCGCGGCTGGTGAAATCGCGCCCGAAGGCACCCCATATCGCATTGCCCAATCGCTCGCGATCGCTGCCGCGAAAGAGCATTTCGGCAAGCGCGCCCGAATTGGCCATTGTGCCGATCGCAACATCGCCCAGCGGCACTCGCAACTCGCTGCCCTCCCCCGTCGCATCGCGGTGGCGCAAGGCAGCGAGCAGGGCGAAGGCGGAATAGGCGCCGGTAATGAAATCCCATGCGGGCAGCGTCTGGTTGACCGGCGGAGCGGTTTCCATGTCCCATTCGGCGGGGCCGGTCATGAGCGGATACCCGCTCGCGGCGTTGACGGTAAAGTCCATTGCCTGCCGCCCATCGTGCCAGCCCATGATCCGCAACGAGATCATGTCCGGGCGACCTTTAGCCATGGCGGCATGGCTGAGGAAGCTCTGTTCGGGAAGATTGGTCACGCATTGGCCGGTTTTGCGCGCCAGCTCGACGCACAGCTCGCGGCCTTCGGGCGAACGCAGGTCCAGCGCAACCGACTTTTTGGCGCGATTGAGGTTCTCCCAACTGAGCGATCGACCACGCTCGGTCAGCATGAAACGGTCGTAATCGAGACCGCCTGCCTTGTGATCGACGCGGATCACCTCTGCCCCCATCTGTCCGCAATAAAGCCCAACGGTCGGCGAGGCGACGAAGCTCGAAACTTCGATGATGCTGAGACCGGAAAGGAGGTTGTACACTCTCCGCCCCTAGCCGTGTTCCGCAGCCCAGTCGCGCAACATATGCTTGGCGATCTGCAGCTGCAGGATCTGTGTGGTGCCTTCGTAGATGCGATAGATTCGCGCGTCGCGGAAGAAGCGCTCGGCATCGTACTCGGCGAGATAGCCCGCCCCACCATAGATCTGCACCACGCGGTCAACCACGCGCCCGCACATCTCGCTGGCGAAGACCTTGAAAGCGGCCGCCTTGCGCAGGATGTTTTCGCCGCGGTCGGCGCGGGCTGTGACATCTGCCATCATCGCTTCGGCGGCGTATATCTCGGTCTCGCTCTCGGCCAGCATCTGCTGGATCAGCTGGAAGTTGGCGATCGGCTCACCGAACGCCTTGCGCTCATTAGCGTAGCGCAGCGCAGAATCGAGTGCGCGGCGGGCATAACCTGTCGAAGCTGCGCCCACCGAGATGCGGCCGTTGTCGAGGCTCTTCATCGCAAAGATAAAGCCCTTGCCGGTTTCGCCGCCCAGCAAGGCTTCGCCCGGAACATGCACGTCGTCGAGCATGACATCGGAAATATGCGCGCCAGACTGGCCCATTTTCTTGTCCGGGCTACCGGTTGAAACTCCGGGGGTACCCATCGGGACGATGAAGGCGCTGACGTGGGCGTTCTTGGGCAGCGCCTCTTTCTCCGTCCGCGCCATGATCAGCGCCACATTGGCGTGCGGGGCGTTGGTGATGTAACGCTTGGTTCCGTTGAGGATCCAGCCATTCCCCGAAGGATCGGGCCGGGCAAAGGTCTGCATTGCGGCACTGTCGCTGCCCGATCCCGGCTCGGTCAGGCCGAAACAGGCGATCTCGCCTGCGGCAATGCGCGGCCACCATTCGGCCTTCTGCTCTTCGGTCCCGCCGTTCTTGATCGCCGAATTGAACATGCCGACATTGATCGAGAAGATTGAACGATAGGCTGGCGCGGCATAGCTCATGCATCTTACGGTGCGGGCATATTGCGAGATGTTGAGCCCTGCGCCGCCATATTCCTCTGGTACAGTCAGGCCGAACAGGCCCATGTCCTTCATTTCCTGCAGGATATCGTCGGGGATGCGATCGGATTCGATCACATCACGCTCAGCCGGGATCAACCGTTCGCGAACATAGCGTTCGAGTTGCTCGATGAATTGTTCGAAGATGTCGGCGTCCATCCCGTTTTCGGCCATCTGTGCGCTCCTTGCGGCGGGTTATTGGCTAGGCGGTTGTTGGTCGGCAGGCGGCTTTGGTGCCTCGTCTTCCGAACCTGGTGGTAATGCTTCCTCGGGCAACCGTTGCTGCTCGATCATTTCGGCCGCCTCGTCGAGTGCGCGCGCCTCGCCCACGGTCACACCGCCCGGTCCTGGATCGTTGTCAGACGGGCCGCACCCGGCGACGAATGGCAGGATAGAGATGGCCAGGATCAAACGGACGCGTTGCAACATGCAATCGACCATAGCGTGCTGCGCGAAAAGAAAAAGCCGACGAATCGCTGCGGGGATTCCGCTTTGATTCGCCGGCTCCTGAATATCGGCCGCGGATTGTGCGGCGGCTTGGTCAGTCCGCTACGTCTGCAGCTGCTGCCGCTGCGGCTCGTTCCGCCACGTCTACAGCGTTGTCGGCTGCGGCTTCCACTTCCTGTGTCGCGGCCTCGTCTTCGGCATTGGCGTCGGCATCCTCAACCGGTTCTTCCGTGACATCGGCAAGTGCCTCGTCCGCCGGCATTTCGACCGTATCGGCCGTAACATCGGTCGATGCGTCATCGGCGCTGCCACATGCAGCAAGGGCAAGCGTAGCGGCAGGCAACAGCGCGAGTGTGACGATCTTCTTCATCTCGTTGGTCTCCTTTGAAAATCACGCGGGAGAACCCCGCATTGCCGCCGTTCTATCGGGCGCGGTTTCGGCCTGCAACCATTGTCGCGGCGGGGCCCAACGATTTAGGATTGCTGCTGCAATCAGTGCCAGAGAAGGACGGCTCGACAATTGTCCTCCCAGGCCGCCAATGCCCTGATATCGAGAGAATCATGCGGATTCCCTTCTCCCGAACCTTCCTGCTCACGGCGCTGGCCGCGACCGTTGCGGCGCTCCCGCTGGCGGCACCCAGGGCGCAAGACGGCGCTGCCTTTACCGTGGCCGAGACGGGGCGCGGATATGCCCGACTGCAGGACGCAGTCGATGCGATTGGGGGGCGCAGCGCCACGATCGTGATCGCGCCGGGGCGCTATCGCCAGTGCGCAGTGCAACAGGCCGGTCGGATCTCCTTCGTCGCCGAACAGCCGGGAACCGCAATCTTCGATCGCGCTGCCTGCGAAGGCAAGGCGGCGCTGGTGCTGCGCGGACGCAGCGCGGAAGTGCGCGGTGTCACCTTTCGCAATATTTCGGTTGACGATGGCAATGGTGCCGGGATCAGGCTCGAACAGGGCGATCTCACGGTCAGCCAGAGCTGGTTTGCCGACAGTCAGCAAGGCATATTGACTGCCGATGATCCCAACTCCTCGATCGTAATCGACAAGACGACCTTCTCGGGCCTTGGCACCTGCGAGCATTCGGCGGGCTGTGCGCATTCGATCTACATCGGCGATTATGGCTTGCTGCGCGTCACCAACAGCCGCTTCGAGCGCGGAACCGGCGGGCATTACCTGAAGGCGCGTGCGGGCAAGGTCGAGATCGTTTCGAACAGCTTTGACGATTCGAATGGCCGCGCGACCAACTACATGATCGACCTGCCCGCCGGTGCGACCGGACGGATCGAAGGCAACTGGTTCGTCCAAGGGCGCGACAAGGAAAATTACTCGGTCTTCATCGCGATTGGCGCCGAAGAATTGTGGCACGAGAGCGACGGGCTGGCGATTAGCGGAAATGTCGCGCGCTTTGTTCCGGGGCTGCGCCGCAGCTCTGCCTTCATTGGCGATTGGACCGGACACCGCCTGGTGATCGGGGAAAATGAACTTGCACCGGGGATCAAGCGCTTCGAGGCGCGCTGATCAACCGAAGGCCGGGGCGTAGCCCACTTGGCCGCTGGGCAAGTTTCCGCTCAACAAAAGGCACTGGAAGTACTCGGCTGGTGGTCCGGGATAGGTCAGCTGTGGATCATGCCTGAAGCCGAAGCGCGCATAGTATTCCGGACTACCGAGCAGAACGATACCATTAGCCCCGCGTGCTTTCATGTCGGCAATGCCGCGCCGAATCAACGCGCTTCCAACTCCCTGACCATGCAATTCAGGCCAGACGCTGACCGGGCCAAGCCCAAACCAGTCCAGCGCGCCATCCTCGATCGCGACTGGCGAAAATGCGATATGGCCAACGATCCTTCCGCTATCTTCGGCGACAAGTGACAGGGCGAGATCGCCATCGCGCCGTAGCCTATCGACAATCTGCGGCTCGCTGCCGTCGCTATGGATGACATCAGCGAAAGCTGCAGCGGTCAGCGTATAGATTGACGCCTCGTCGCCGGGTTGCTCGACGCGAATCGAAAAGTTCACTTCAGCAAATGCCCCGACCGGTCGCGCTTGGTTGCAAGATAGCGCGCATTGTGCGGGTTCTGGGGCAATTGGTGCGGCACGCGCTCGGTCACGGTCACGCCCGCTGTCGACAGCGATTCTACCTTCTTCGGATTATTGGTCATCAACCGGACCGCGCCAACTCCCAGCAGCTCGAGCATCCGTGCGGCGACCGGGAAATCACGCGCCTCATTGGGCAGGCCCAGGCGCTGGTTGGCCTCTACCGTATCGAATCCCTGGTCCTGCAAGCGATAGGCGCGCAGTTTGTTGATCAGCCCGATCCCGCGCCCTTCCTGCCGCAGGTACAGCAATACACCCCATCCGCCGCGCGAAGCCTCTTCCGCCATCGCCGCCAGCGCCGCATCGAGTTGCGGCCCGCAATCGCATTTGAGACTGCCGAGGATATCGCCAGTGAGGCATTCGGAATGGAGCCGCACCAACGGGACCTCTTCGCCGCATTGTTCGCCGATCACCAGCGCGACATGTTCGCGCGTGTCGTCCATACTGCGAAAGGCGACGATCTCGGCCTCTTCGTTGGCGGCAATCGGCAGGTGCGCGCGGGTGGCGATCATGAGGCGAGCGCTGTCGGACCATGCGGCCAGATCACTTGCCGTAACCGGCAGCGCTTCCCCCGCACCTGCCGGGTCAACCAGGAATGCGGGCAAAATCCCGGCGATCCGCGCCAGCTCCATTGCGGCACAGGCTGCTTCGGACCAATCGATATGCGCTGCCTTGAATGGGCCCTTGAGCGGATTGGCAAGATCGAGCGCCGGATCGGCAATCGGCAGCGCGTCTTTAAGGGTAAATGGACCGCCGCCACGGATCAGCACCGGTGCATGCGGCTCGGCGGCTTCGCGCTGGTTGGCGAGCTTGAGCGTCGCCGCGCGAGCGGCGGAAATGAGCATCTTTTCAGAATTCGCATCGCTCGCAATCGCGGTTTCGACGGGCAACAAGACTGGCCCGGAATCGAACTTCAGCGGCCAGCCATGGCGCAGCGCGTCGACCGCCTGCGCCACACGCCGCGAGGGAGAAGGCGCGCCGGAACTCAGAGGTCGAACTCCGTGATCAGCGGGACATGATCGCTCGGCTTTTCCCAGCGCCGGGGTTCCTCGATGAAGCGATGGTTCCGCGACTGTTTGGCCA
>SBHJ01000172.1 GCA_006226465.1 Alphaproteobacteria bacterium
CCGTGTCGCGCTCTCACCATGTTTGTGAGCGCCACGATTGCAACAACGATAACAATGGCGGTCCAGGCACTCATTGCCTTGCCTCCTGTTTGCTGCCGAGCGTGTCGATTTCCTGCAGATCGCGCAGCTGTTCGATCTGGGAAGCCAGGGCATGATTGCCGTCAGTGGCGATGCGTTCGAGCACGCGAACGCGCTCTTCTAGCTTGCGATACTTATCGTCGCCCGATTGCGATGCGTCTGATCGGCGAAGCGCCATACGCTCCTTGTGATCGAGATTGCGCGCGACAATCCGGTTCACCCCCACTGCAACAATCGTGACGATTGCCAGAATGAAACCGAAGATCAGCAGCAGGTCGCCGTCCATCAGTTGACCTCCTCGCGCTCGCGCAACCGATCAATCTCGTGGGTCAGCTGATAACTGCTGTCGGTCACGATCCGCTCGACATTGGCCAGCCGGTCCTTCATCGAACCAAGCTCGGCGCGAAGCTGGGCATTCTCCTGGCTCAGCAGCTTGATTCGTTCGAGCTCTTCACTGCTGGTCTTGGGATAGACGGCCTTGCCCCAGCTGTTTTCCAGCGGATAGCCGTGGCGGACCCTGATCCAGGTGTTGACCACCCAGGCGATCGAAATCGCAACTATTGGCACGCCCAGGATCGGCGCAAAGGCTTCGATCGCTGCGACCTTTTCCATCATCACGCACGCTCCCTGTTTTCGATGCCCAGCGGCACGCCGCTGCCGGCTTCATCATCGACCCGGCGCGTATCGCGCAAAGCCTCGATTTGGGTGGCGATGTCGTAACCGCGATCGGTGACGATGCGTTCGAGCACGCGCACGCGATCTTCCAGTTCCTGCACGCGGCTGGCATACTGCGCCGCCTTTTCCGAGGTTGCTTCGGCAGTCAGCTCAATTCGCTTGCGTTCCAGCTTGCTGCGGCTGCTGATCCAGACGATGCCGAGCACCATCAGGAAGGGCGCAAATCCGACCATCCATTCCATTTCGTGTCCCCTCGGTTCCCGTAGTTCAGCGCAAGCGTTCGATTTCGGCGGTCAGGCGTGGATTGCTGCTGACATAGTATGCTTCGACATCGGCCAGCCTGCGATCAACATCGCGGAAACGGGCGCGGATTTCGCGTGCTGTGCGCTTCGGGCTTTGGCGCACACGCTGCCAGTACTTGGTTTCTTCGGCATCGACATAGAGATGCGGCGGCTTCTTGTTCAGAAGCATTCCGGCGATGAAATAAGCCGGGATCACCATGCCGCTGGTTATACCGATCAAGACCAGTGCGCCCAAACGGACCCAGAGGGTGTTAACGCCGGTGTAGTCGGCGATGCCCGAGCAGACACCCATCAACTTGGCGTTGGTCTTGTCGCGGTAAAGCGTGGTGCGGGGGCTATTCATCGTGCGCTGCCTTTCTTCTCTGCGAGCATTTCTTCGAGTTCGCGAAGCTGCTGGTTGTCCACTTCCTTGTCGTGGACCAGCCTCCTGGGCTGGAAATCGGGATTGTCGCTGGCAACCAGACGCTCAACCGTGTCCATCCGCTCGTCGAGGCGCTTGGCCAGGCTGTAAAGCTCTTCCAGCAGCACTTCGTCATCGGTGGTGATGGTTGCGGCGGTTTTCCACTTGGTGATGTAGTGCATGATCATCCACGGCAACGCGATGAAGAGCACCGGCACAATTATAATTTCGCTTGGGAAGTCCACGGCTCAATCCTCCTTGGCGGCGCTATCCTTGCCGAGCGCCTTCTTCATTTCAGCAAGTTCGTCGTCGATCGCATCGGCGCCTGCCAGCGCTGCGATTTCGTCGGACAGCGAGAGCTTGCCCGACTGATCGGCAATGCTCAGCGCCTCGGCGCGGCCTTCGGCATAATCGACCCGGCGTTCGAGCTGGTCGAACCGGGCGAGCGCCTCGTCGGTGCGCTCGGTGCTCATCAGCGTGCGCAGCTTGACGCGGTTTTCCGCGCTTTCGAGCCGGGCGGCGATGGCCGTCTGGCGGCTGCGCGCTTCGCGCAGGCGATGCTGCAGCTTCTGGATATCGGCTTCATAGGCGCGCAGAGCATCGTCGAGCACTGCGATTTCCTGCTTCAGCTGGTCGGCCATATCGGCCGCCTTCTTCTTTTCGACCAGCGCCGCTCGGGCGAGATCCTCGCGATCCTTGCTGAGCGCCAGCTGCGCCTTTTCGCCCCAATCGGCCTGCAGCCGATCGAGTTTCACGACATGGCGGTGCATTTCCTTCTGGTCCGCGATCGTGCGGGCAGCGCTGGCGCGTACTTCCACCAGCGTCTCCTCCATCTCGAGGATGATCATGCGGATCATCTTGGCCGGATCATCGGCCTTGTCGAGCATGTCGTTGAAATTGGCGGCGATGATATCGCGGGTACGGCTGAAAATGCCCATGAAGGCTACTCCGTTGAAGAAATTGTTGTTGTCGTCGCGGTCGTAACTCGTGCGCGCCTGGGTCGGAGTGGGGGTGCGGCGCAGACGTTCGATTTCTGCATCCAGACGTGACATCCGCTGGGGCTTGGCCCCATCGGAAAAGGGTTGGGCCGGAGCATCGGCGCTGCGACTGGATTGAGCGCCGCCGGGATTGCTCGCGGGGGGGACTGAGCGCTCCGGCCCTAGGGGGGGGGTGGATTCAGGCTTGGTCATGCCAGCTCTACGAAGTGGTGCTCGGGCGCCTGCGCAAAGGCGGGCGTGGCATGCATCTGCGTGGAGAGGACCACGAAGGTGGTCATCGCCGCAACGCTGGCGAGCGCGGCCCGTCCAAGCTTTGTCTGGAAGAAGCGGCGGTTGTACATGGTTCTTGACCTCCATTGGTTTCGTTCACCTGATAGCAAACGCCGTGCCAGTTTAGAAAAACCTTTATAAACCAATGCTATGCAAATTTCCCGCGAATGTTGCTTTGGTTACTATTGCCAAGAATTGGGAAATTTCACTATAGTTCGGGGCATGGAGCGCGAAAGTCAGTTCATTGGTCAATCCGGAGCCTTTCTCGATGCGGTCGAGCGGGCTTCTCGCGCTGCGCCGATGAGCCGCCCGGTGCTGGTGATCGGCGAGCGCGGGACCGGCAAAGAGCTGATTGCTGAACGCCTCCATCGCCTTTCCAATCGCTGGGGTGAACCGCTGGTCATCATGAACTGCGCGGCGCTTCCCGAAACGCTGATCGAGGCCGAATTGTTCGGCCACGAAGCGGGTGCTTTCACGGGTGCTACCAAAGCCCGCGCGGGAAGATTCGAGGAAGCCGACAAAGGCACGCTATTTCTCGACGAACTGGGCAACCTGTCGATGGCGGCGCAGGAACGCCTGCTGCGCGCGGTCGAGTATGGCGAGGTAACGCGGATCGGATCTTCTCGCCCGATCCGGGTCGACGTGCGGATCGTCGCCGCCACCAATGACGATCTGGTGGCCATGGCCGATCGGGGCGAATTCCGCGCCGACCTGCTCGACCGGTTGAGCTTTGAGGTGATTACCCTGCCACCCTTGCGCGTGCGCGACGGCGATATCGACGTCCTGTCGGATTATTTCGGGCGGCGCATGGCGGCTGAGCTGCATTGGGAAGCCTGGCCCGGCTTTGCCGAACATGTGCGCCGCCAGCTCGACGATTATGGCTGGCCAGGCAACGTTCGCGAATTGCGCAATGTGGTCGAGCGGGCAGTCTATCGCTGGGACAATTGGGAGGAGCCGATTGCTCACGTCCAGTTCGATCCCTTCGATAGCCCATGGAAGCCAATGATTCCCGCACACCGCAAGGCCGAAGCTGCTGCTGCCAGTTCAGCGAACCCAGCCGATGGCACATCGGCGCTTGCGCTTGCACCTGAATATGACGCGGTGGACGATCTGCGGTCCGCCGTTGACGAACACGAACGCAGGATCGTCGAACACGCATTGGGCAAGCATCGGTGGAACCAGCGCCAGACGGCCAAGGCACTTGGCTTGACCTACGACCAGCTGCGCCACTGCATCAAGAAGCACGGATTGCTCCAGGAAGAGGACTAAACGAACAATGCCTGATGGCTATAAAGCCCCACCTGGGATCCCTATCTTGGTCAACCCGCGCCCGGAATTTGGCGAGGCTTTGCTGCGATGAAACGATGGCTGCCTTTCCTGCTGTTCGGGCTGGCGCTGGTTGGCATGGGACTGGTGCTGAGCAACTTTGCCAGCGACCAGGCAGGCAAGCTTGCCGACGGCGCACCTGATGAAGCAGCAGCAGCACCGGATGAAGCGCAGGTAGCGGCCTGTGCCAGCGCACAAGCGCATTATGACGAGCTGTGGGACCAGAGCCTCGAGAACCCCGAAGACGTCGAGAAGGAAGAGGAACTGGGCGTGGCGCTGGGCGAATTGTACGCGGCTTGCGAGGCCAGCGAAGCAGTCGAGCTGGACGGGGCCGATGCTGACGCGAACGAAGATGCTGGCTCGAACGAGGGTTCGATTGCCGAATAGGCCCCAGGGCCAGCGGATATTTCAGGTCCTCCAACTTGTGTCAGATCGGGATGGCTTGACCAGCGCGCGCCCAAGCGTTTTGCCAAATTGCGGCTAAAGGCGTATCGTGCCCTGCGGGACTGGGCTCTCACTGGCGAACCGGAATTGATCCGGCGGGGTGCCCAAACGGGAGAGGGCAGATGAATATCACCAGGAAATCGATTGGGGCTGCTACCGTTGTGCTTGGCGCGCTGGCGGTGGTCAACGCGGCACCGAGCTTGGCCAATCATGCTTGGAGCACATATCACTGGCAGACGAGCACTGCTACCACTGACGGCGGCGGTGTGGCCAAGCCTGATGTGATCGATAATACGACAGGCGTTTGGAACAAGCACGTTGCCGATGCCATGATCGACTGGAATAGTTCGGATCACATTTCCAGCGGCACGACATCTGGCACAACCAATCAAAGGCGTTGTCCGATGACGTCGGGGACGATCCAGGTGTGCAATACAACCTACGGGCAGACTGGCTGGCTCGGGATCGCCTCGATCAGCATTTCGGGCGGGCATATCGTTGCCGGTTCAACCAAACTCAACGACACCTACTTTAATACATCACCATATAATACCAGCGCGTGGCGACAACTCGTTGCCTGCCAGGAAATCGGCCACGATTACGGGCTTGGACATCAGGACGAGAATTTCAACAACACCAACCTCGGCACCTGTATGGATTATACAGGCGATCCCGACGGCTCGATCAAGAATCAGTTGCCGAACCTCAGTCCAAACGCGCACGACTATGCGCAGCTTGCCGAAATCTACAATCATTCCGAATCCGGCGGCGGCAGTGGTGGCGGTGGTGCCCCCGGCGGTGGCAAAGGCGGCGGCAAGGGCAAGCCGCTAGGGATTGAGTCGGGCAACTCGCCAGCAGATTGGGGCAGGGCGATTGGACGCGACGGGGCCGGTCGTGACAATCTCTATGTTCGCAACGTCAACGGTTACACGGTTGTCACCCATGTCTTGTGGGCGATAGGTGAAGGTCCGGGTCCCCGCCAGCACAGCGGGGATCATCACTTCGATCATTGAGCGGTTTCAATAGTTCACGAAGGTGAGGGCCCGAGCGCAGGTTCGGGCCCTTTTCTTTGGCGCTTGCTTTTCGTTCAGGCCGCGCCTATCTGCGCCTCATCCCGACATTGTCGATACAAGGTTTGGATGCTGGCGCCGCAAGGGGCCGGCCCGAAACCTCGTTTCAGCAGTGCAAGTGTAACCGGAGACCCAATGGCGGATATCGCACGCCTGACACAGTTGATTGAGCCCGAGGCGCAAGCGCTCGGCTTCGATCTTGTGCGCGTGAAGATGATGCCAAGCGAAGCGGGCGATGGCGGCATGGCGCTGCAGATCATGGCGGAAGATCCCACGACCGGGCAGCTGATCATCGATCAGTGCGCCGCACTGTCGCGCCGCGTGTCCGATGCGATCGACTCGGCGGAAGAAGCGGGCGAAGTGCTGATCGAAGGTGCATACCACCTGGAGGTCTCCTCGCCCGGGATCGACCGACCGCTGACCCGCGCGAAGGATTTCGCCAATTGGGCAGGGCATGAGGCCAAGGTGAGCCTGACCGAAAAGGCTGACGGCCATCGCAACCTTCGTGGTATATTGCGCGGGATCGAAGGCGACACGGTCACCATCGTTGATAACAGGGCGGGGGAAGTGTCCTTCGCCTTCAACCTGATTCACGGCGCCAAGCTGGTCCTGACGGACGAGCTGATCGCTGCCACCAAACCGCTCGACACCAGCGGTGTCGAGGACATTGTCGAAGACGAAGAAGAGAAGGCTGATAGCTGATGGCCAGTGCAATTTCCGC
>SBHJ01000105.1 GCA_006226465.1 Alphaproteobacteria bacterium
GCCTCTTCCAGCAGCATTTCGGGCTTGAGCAACTCGAGCTGGAAGCGCACCGGGCGCAACTCGTCGCGTAGCATGAAATCCGAATCCAGATAGGCCAGGCGATAGGTCGGGTGCTCGGTCTGCGGGGTGCAGGGTGCCTCTTCGTCGTAAAGCGAGCATTCCTGGCCCGCGTGATAAAATTTGTGACCGATAAGGTCGTGATCGTTGCCGTTCTTGTTCATCGCCAAGGGTTAGGCTGCAACATGACCATGGGCAAGCCAAGTTCGAGATTGCCGCCCGCCGAACTGCGCCATATGGTCGCTCGCAGGGGGAGTAGTGCTTGGAACAGTTTCCGACCCATCCGGACGCGGTGACACCGTTGTGGATCGAACAAGCCCTGCGTCGATCCGGTGCAATGTCAACCGGTCGCATCACCCACACCGATTGGCAGCCGATCGGCACTGGCCAGGTCGGTGACAGCGCACGCTTCAGCCTTTCCTGTGACAGTGAATGGAATGGACCGGCAACCCTTGCTGGAAAGTTCCCGGCAGCCGATCTGACCAGCCGTTCGACCGCCTCGATGTTCGGCCTCTATCGCAAGGAGGTGGAATTCTATCGCCAGGTAGCTCCGATCCTCGACGTGCGGGTACCCCAGGTTCATTTTGCCGGGCTAAGCGAGGATGGCAGCGATTTCATCCTGCTGTTCGAAGACCTTGGCCCTGCGCGCGGTGGCAACCAGCTCAATAGCTGCAGCATCGAAGACGCCCGCGAAGCGATCTGCCAAGCCGCAGCAATCCACGCGCCCAGCTGGAACAATCCCGCGATACTGCAAGCCGAATGGATCAAGCCCCCGCCCGATCTGGGGGAAAAGGTTGGCGCGATGTATCCGCAGGCTCAGGCAATCTTTCGCGAGCGCTACGCTGGTACGCTGGAACCGGAATTCATGGCTGTGTGCGAGGAGCTGGCCGAAACCGCACCGCTCTGGTTCAAGCGCGACGATCCACCGCAATGCCTCGTGCATGGCGATTTCCGGCTCGACAACATGCTGTTCGATATCAAAGGCGGCGTGGAACCGATCGCGGTGCTCGACTGGCAGACGGTCACTATCGGCAATGCTATGACCGACATCGGCTATTTCCTGGGCTGCGGGATCGGCGATGATCTGCGCCGCGCGCATGAGGACGAATTGCTGGGCCTCTATTGCGCCGAGATGACCCGGCGTGGCGTGCCTCTGACCCAGGCAGATCTATGGCAAGATTACACCATCGGCGCCCTGCACGGTGTCTCAACCGCCGTATTCAGCGCGGCCTTTGTCGAGCGAACTGAGCGCGGCGATGCCAATTTCCTGTCCATGGCGCGCGGCGCCTGCGCGCTCGCCGCAGAGCACGGCAGCATCGCCGCATTGAAAGAAAGGGCCTGACATGGTTTTGACCAGGGGCGACGATTACCCCCTCCACCAGACGAGCGAGCCGGTTGCCTATTCGGGCACCGACCGCAATTTCTACGATCGCTATTTCTTCAACGGTTATGCCCCTGACGGCAGCGGGTTCTTCGCCGCGGCTTTCGGTGTCTATCCGCATCTCGACATCGCCGATGCGCATTTCAGCTTCATTCGCGATGGCAGGCAATACAGCCTCCACGCCAGCATGGTGATGGGGATGGAGCGGATGGCGCTGCGCTGTGGCCCGATCTCCATCGAAGTTCTCGAACCGCTGAACAAATTGCGCGTGGTGGTGGAAGAATACGATGGGATTGCTGCAGATGTGACCTTTACCGGTCGTGCCTTCCCGATCGAGGAACCGCGCTTCATCCATCGCCACGGCCCGCGCGCTTTCATGGACTATACGCGCATGACGCAGAATGGACACTACACCGGCTGGATCACGCTCGATGGAGATCGTCAGGAACTAGCCCCCGGCACCTGCGGCACGCGCGACCGCAGCTGGGGTGTGCGCCCGGTGGGCACCGCCGATGCCCAGCCAAATCCGCATGCGCCGACATTTGGCTTTTTCTGGCAATGGACCCCGATCAATCTGACCAACCGCAGCCTGTTCTTCCATCTCAATGCCAATCCCGATGGCACGCCGTGGAACACCAAGTCGGTTCTGGTGCCCGATGGCTGGGATGGCGGAGCGCACATTGCGCCTAAGGCACGGCTGGACACGGGGCTTGAACTGGGTACACGCTGGCCCGCGCGATCGCAGCTTGTGCTGAAACATGGCGAAACAACCGAAACCTTTACGCTCGATCCGCTGGTTCGCTTCCAGATGAAGGGGCTTGGCTACACCCATCCCAAATGGGGCCACGGGCAGTATCATGGCGCGCTGGAAGTTGAGCGAGAGGATATCGACCTCGCCACGCTCAATTCGGCAGATCCATCGAACCTGCATGTTCAGATGCTGTGCCGGGTCAGCGGACCCGACCAAGGCATGGGTGTGTTCGAACAGCTCGCCATCGGGCCTTACGCACCGTTGGGCCTGACGGGGATCACAGACGGCGCGTGACGCGCGCACTGGAATGGTCGAATGGCTGGATGCCCCGTGAGGATTCGAACCTCAATTGACGGAGTCAGAGTCCGTAGTCTTACCATTAGACGACGGGGCATTACCTGCTGGCCGGGGCCAAAGTCTCGGCTGCGAGCGGTGCGTGCATCTAGTTTCGTGACGCCCCGAGGTCAAGGGCCGCAACCCTGCGTGCATCGCCTCATGCTTGCCGATTTCTGCCGGTCAGGATAACATCGCGCCAAGTCCTCGTGCAGTTTCGGCGCGAGAGGAAAAGAAAGTATTGATATGGCGGGTTTTTCTCCGCCAGGCAATGGTAAGAAGTCTGGCAGGAAAAGGGGGGGCGGCCCCCGCAAAGTAGCCGATTTTCGCTACAAGCCTTCATCCGGGCAAAGGGAAAAGGCAAAAACGCAGGATGCGCTCGGGTGCAGCAATGGCTCCGCATCTGAGGGGACTGTTCCCGGGATTGATTCGGACTGCCGGTTTGGCAATGGGCGTGAGCGTGCTCACCCACGCCAAGCCTATGCCGCGCTGGATCTTGGCACCAACAATTGCCGACTGCTGATTGCTCGTCCCTCGGGCGGGGATTTCACAGTCATCGATGCGTTCAGCCGGGTAGTGAAGCTGGGCGAAGACCTGGCCAAGACCGGGCGGCTGAGCGACAAGGCGATGGATCGCACGCTCGGAGCGCTGACTATCTGCGCGGACAAGCTACGCCGCCGCAATGTCTATCTGGCGCGCTCGGTTGCGACCGAGGCCTGCCGTCGCGCAGCGAATGGGCCCGAGTTTATCGAACGGGTACGGGCGGAAACCGGGATCGCGCTCGATATCATCAGCGCGCAGGAAGAAGCCCGCCTGGCAGTGCTGGGCTGCCACATACTGCTCGAACAGGGCGAGGGCCCAGCGGTGATATTCGATATCGGGGGCGGATCGACCGAACTGGTATTGCTCGATGCCGGCGGCCCTGTCCCGAAGATCCTCGACTGGCAGAGCGTGCCCTGGGGCGTGGTTTCGCTGACCGATACGGTTGGGCGCGGTCCGGTGAACAGCGATGCCGAGCGCACACAACGCTATGCCAAGATGCGGCAATTGGTGCGCGACAGTTTTGCCCCTTTTGCAGAGCGGGTGGTGGAAGCCTCCAAGCATCGCGACATCCGCCTGTTGGGAACCAGCGGGACGGTCACGACGCTCGCAAGCCTTTACCTCGAACTGCCCCATTACGATCGCAAGGCGGTGGATGGCTTGATCGTCCCGGCCGAATCGATGCGCGAAATCAGTGCCCGGCTTTCTGGCATGTCGCGCGGCGAGCGCAGCAATTTGCCCTGTATTGGGCAGGACCGCGCCGAGCTGGTGGTGGCCGGCTGCGCCATCCTCGAATCGATTCTCGACATCTGGCCCGCAAGCCGGTTGGGTGTGGCCGACCGCGGAATTCGCGAAGGAATCCTGCGCAGCCTTATGGCCGCGGAATTGCAGCGTCCTGAGGCGAGTGCAGTCAAGTGAGCCGTGCCGGCCGCAATCCCGACAAACGTGTGCGCAGCGCGCGCGGCCGCAGCGCATCGTCGGTGCGCTGGCTCGAGCGGCAACTCAATGATCCCTATGTCAAACAGGCCAAGGCCGAGGGCTATCGCAGCCGCGCCGCCTACAAGCTGATCGAACTGGACGAAAAATTCGGCCTGATCCGCGGCGTCCAGCGCGTGGTCGATCTGGGCATAGCGCCGGGCGGATGGAGCCAGGTCGTGCGCAAGCTGGTGCCAAAGGCCGCGATTGTGGGAATCGACTTGCTGCCGACCGAACCGATCGAAGGTGTCACGATCCTGCAGATGGATTTCATGGACGATACCGCGCCCGGCTTGCTCGAGGCGGCGCTCGACGGGCCGCCCGATCTCGTCATGTCAGATATGGCGGCCAATACCGTGGGTCACAAGCAGACTGATCACTTGCGGACCATGGGGTTGGTCGAGGCTGCCGCCTGGTTCGCGATCGAAAACCTGGCCAAGGGCGGCACCTTCCTGGCGAAAGTCCTGGCAGGCGGGACTGACAGCGACTTGCTGGCCCTGCTCAAGCAGAATTTCACCACCGTGAAACACGCCAAGCCGCCCGCAAGCCGCAAGGGTTCGTCAGAATGGTATGTGATTGCCCAAGGGTTCAAGGGGCGCGACTAGTCGCCCCTTGATGATTTCTGGCGCCTATTCGGCGGCTGCGGCTTCCGCTTCGGCCTCACCACCCAGCTCGGCAGCGCTTTCCTCGGCAGCTACCGCATCTTCAGCAGGAGCTTCAACCGCAGCCGGAGCCGGCTTGGCCGGCGCGCCGCCATTGGCTTCCATGAACAGCATCAGATTGGCGCGATCTTCCGGCTTGGAAAGACCGGCAAAGCTCATCTTGGTGCCATCGGCAAATTTGCGCGGGCTGGCGAGCCAGGCGTCAAGGTTTTCCCAGCTCCAGTCACCGCCATGGCCTGAGAGCGCCGCGCTATAGGCGAAACCGGCCGCATGCTTGCCGATCGGCTTGCCCATAACGCCATAGAGATTCGGCCCGATCCCGTTGGGGCCGCCCTGCGCGATGGTGTGGCAAGCGGTGCATTTGGCAAAAATCTTCTCGCCCGCAGCCACATCGCCACTGGCCAACAGCGTGCCAAGGTCGGGACCGGCCTCTGCGCCGCCGCCGTCTTCGCCGCCCTCGATCACATAGCCCGGGGTTTCCGGCCCTTCGTGCGAATTTGCACGGAAGTGCTGATTGCTGAGGAACGCCAGGCCGAGTGCAATGATGCCGGAAAACAGAACCCAGCCAGCAGCGGTATTGAAACGATCGTTCATGGTCAGATGTGATCCGCGATTAGGTTTGCCAGTTTGGGCAGCGCTCTAGTCGCGCAAATGGATTGGCGCAAGGGTGATGCGCCGATCATCCATTACCCTGCAAGAAAGCAGGGTTGCAGCGCGCGTATTGCGCCTATAGCAGCGGTGCGATGTACAGTTTCCCCACCCGTGCCAAGGCGATGGTCGATGCCATGCGCGAATCGGCAGCCGCCGATCCTGCCCGTGCAATCGCATTCCAGGGCTCGCCCGGCGCCAATTCACACCGTGCCGCGATGGAGGCATGCCCGGATTGTCTGCCGCTACCCTGTTTCAGCTTCTCCGACGCGCTCGAGGCGGTGAAGTCTGGCGAAGCGGGCAGTGCAGTCATCCCTATAGAAAATTCTCAGCACGGCCGTGTGGCCGATATCCACTTCCTGTTGCCCGAAAGCGGATTATCGATCGTGGGCGAATACTTCCTGCCGATCGACCACGCCCTGATGGCGACCGGCAAGGGGCCGTTCCAGGCGGCATACAGCCATCCGCAGGCGCTGGGTCAATCGCGGCATTTCCTGCGCGAGCGCGGGATCGTTCCGATGAGCTATGCCGACACGGCGGGCGCCGCCGCCTATGTTGCGGAGCTGGATGACCCTACCGTCGCGGCAATCTCCCCGCCAATTGCCGCTGAGCTATACGGCCTGCAGATCGTAGAGGAGCATGTGCAGGATTCATCCGACAACATGACCCGCTTCGTGATTCTTGCGCAGCAGCCCAATGACCCCGCCCAGCTGATGGGTGAGGAAACCATGACAACCTTCATATTCGAGGTGAAGAACATCCCCGCCGCGCTGTACAAGGCGATGGGTGGCTTCGCGACCAATGGCGTCAACATGACCAAGCTCGAAAGCTACCAGCAAGGTGCAAGCTTCGCAGCCACCATGTTCTACGCCGACATCATTGGCGGACCCGGCGACCCAGCAATCGACCGTGCGCTGGAAGAACTCGCCTTCCACAGCAAGGAATTGAGAATCCTCGGGACCTACCGGCAAGCGCGCCGCAGAGGGTAGAATCTGCACATAGGCCGATGGCCGCTGTTGCCTGTAAGCCATTGGCGTGCCACCTACCCTGCGATGACGGTCAGTTCCGGCCAAGCGGTTGCAACAAGCGGTAACGCCACACCTGCCCATTGGCAGGAGTTGCGAAGCGATGGCGATATCCAATTCGCCCCGGTCGAGATTCCCGAGATACCGCCGCGCGATCCGACCTGGCTGGACAATCTCTTGCGCTGGCTTGGCGAGCAACTCGCACCATTGGGCAAATTTCTGGGGCAAAGCTGGCCGGTCATGCGCTGGGTCCTTTTAGCGCTCCTGATCACGTTGGTGCTCTACCTAGTTGTCCGGATGATAGATCCGGAGCTGCTTCGTCGGCGCAAGCGCGACGATGACGATGGTGCGGGACAGGAATGGCAGCCTGACCAGCAGGCGGCATCGGCCCTGCTCGCAGATGCCGACCGATTGGCATCCGAAGGACGGTTTGACGAAGCAACGCATTTGCTGCTCCAGCGAAGCGTCACGCATATTGCCAACGCGCGACCCGATTGGGTCGATCCATCGAGCACCGCGCGCGAACTTGCCGCCTTGCCTGCTCTATCCGAAGCGGCACGCGGCGCTTTCGCGATAATCGCTGAGAGGGTTGAGCGCAGCCTGTTTGCCCTGCGTGCGCTCAACCAGGCGGATTGGGAAGTCGCGCGGGAGGCCTATGCCGAATTTGCGCTGGTCCGATTCGACGGAGCCAGGATTTGAACGCGCGCGCACCATCGCCATTTTCGCTGCGCACCGTGCTGGGACTGGTGCTGTTCGGCACAATCGCCTTTGTCGCCATGCTCTATTTCATCGGGGCGGGCGACACCGGCAACCGGGGAAATAGCGGTGCGGCCCATGCCGCATCAAACGGCCTCAATGGCTATTCGGGCCTTGCCAAACTGGCTGAACTGGAAGGGCTCGATGTAACCCTTTCGCGCTCGCCGGGCGCTTTCGAAACTTACGATCTGTTGGTCCTGACCCCGCCCGCCTATGTCGATGTGGAAGAGTTCGCCGCGATCCTGAAGCAGCGTGAGCAATATGGCCCGACATTGGTGATCTTGCCCAAATGGTATGCAGGCGCCTTCCCGGAGCAGCTTCCCAAGGAGGTGCGTGACCAGGTCAAGGACGGTTGGGTCCAGCTCTACGAGGCGAACCCGCCTAAATGGACCGCCGACCTTCCCAAACCCTATAGCTTCGACAGCACCGAGCACGAGGCCAAGAACAAGGCTTTGGGGTGGTCGGGCATGGCATATTCGGGAATGCTGCCTGACAAGCGCACGCTCGCCGGTGTGCCGGCCAAAGGTCAAGACGCGTTGGTGGAAGACACCGATGGCGGCGCGCTGGTGATCGAGGTCACGGGCGAGGAAGGCAGCAACTTTTACGAGAACGCGCACAACATGATATTCGTGGTCGAGCCCGACCTGGTGAACAATTATGGCCTCGCCGATCCCGCTCGTGCTGAGCTGGCGATGGAGCTGATCCGCTATGCTGGGTATGACGACCTGACCAACGTTACATTCGACCTGACGCTGAATGGGTTCGGCGGATCGACCAATCTTTTGACGCTCGCCTTCCGACCGCCTTTCCTCGCCGCAACCTTGTGCCTGATTCTGGCCTTGCTGGTAATCGGCTGGCGCGCGTTCCGTCGGTTCGGACCCGCGCTCGCCGAAGGGCCGGCCATCGCATTCGGCAAGCAGGCCCTGATCGCCAATGGTGCGGGGCTGATTCTGCGTGCCAAGCGGCTGCGATTGCTGGGCGAACCCTATATCGCGCTCAGGGCCAGGCGCTTGCAGGCTATACTAGGCCTGGCGCGCGCAGATCGCACGGCGATCGACCTGGCCGTTGCCCGGAGACTGCCAAAAGAACGCAGCTTCTCCGACCGAGCCGAGGCGTTGCGTACAGCCCACCGCCGCACCGACATTTTGCGCGCCGCAGCAGCGCTGAAAGACCTTGAAAGGGAACTAACAAAATGACGACTTCCGCGACAATGACGCTCGCCGAATTGCGCGACCTTGCCCAGGCGATCCGAGGCGAAGTGGCCAAGGCGATCGTGGGGCAGGACGAGATGGTCAGCCAATTGCTCGTTGCCATGGTCAGCCAAGGCCACGTCCTGCTCGAAGGGCCGCCAGGCACCGCCAAGACTTTTCTGGCGCAAAGCTTCGCTACCGCATTGGGGATCGATTTTGGGCGAATCCAGTTCACGCCGGACCTGCTGCCGGGCGACATCCTCGGCTCGAACCTGTTCAATTTCCAGACCAGCCAGTTCACGCTCACACGCGGGCCGATCTTCCGCGAACTGTTGTTGGCGGACGAAATAAACCGCACACCACCCAAGACCCAGGCCGCGCTGCTTGAGGCGATGCAGGAACGCCGAGTGACTCTGGACGGCGAGACCCATGCACTGCCCGATCATTTCATGGTCGTCGCAACTCAAAACCCGATCGAGAACCAGGGGGTCTATCCGCTGCCCGAAGCGCAGCTCGACCGCTTCCTGTTCAAGCTGCTGGTCCCTTATCCGGCCGAGGCGGAAGAAGCGGCGATCGTTACCCGATACGGGCAGCGTCAGGGGCCACCGCGCCCGTCCGAACTGGGTGTGAGCGCAGTTGCCGACGCCGCTCGGCTGGCAGCCGCCAGTGGGGCGACCAGCGCAGTGACAGTTGCAGAGGAGATCGTGCAGTATGTCGTGCGACTGGTCCGCGCGACCCGGGGGCATGCCGAACTGAGCGTAGGCGCAAGCCCGCGTGCTGCGGTGCTCTTGGCCAATGCCTCGCGCGCAAGGGCAGCACTGGAAGGGCGCGACTATGTGATCCCTGATGACGTCAAAGCGCTAGCGACGCCGGTCTTGCGACACCGCTTGACGCTGAGCCCGGCAGCGGAGATTGAGGGCCGCGATATCGAAGCGCTGGTTGCGGAATTGGTCGAGAGCACCGAGGCCCCGCGCTAAAGTCCATGAAACTGCCGCGCATCCCCTCCCTGCCGATCGTGCCGACAGAGCGAGCAGCCTGGCTCGCTGCAGCGGCGGCACCGATTGCGCTGGTGGTTGCGGCGACTGCACCCAATGCCTGGATCGTGGCCCCTGCCGCAGTGGCAACTCTGCTGATGATCGTCCTGCTCGACGGCTTGCTGGCGGGAACCTTGGCCGAGTTGGAAGTGATCGCTCCTGCTGATGCCGAGGTGGGTGAACCCGTACCGCTGACGGTCCGATGCGCGTTTATTGCTGGCACGCGGAGCCGGATTGAAAGCGCGCTCGAATTCGATCCACGGCTGGGCGAAGGCGGCAAGGCGCTATTGCAGCTATTGTCCGAGCCACACCAGCATGGACAGATCCGCACCATCCACCATGTCCGCCCTGTCAGACGGGGGACTGCCAGCATCGGGCGCGTGTGGCTGCGCTGGCAGGGACCGGTGGGCTTGGGCGCGAGGCAGGTAGAACGTGCTGTCCAACGCGAAGTGCGGATCTGGCCCGACCTGACCCCGGTCCGCTCACGCGAACTCCAGACTTTCCTCAAGGATGCACAATTCGGCCTGGTTGCCCGCCGGATCAGGGGCGAGGGCACGCAGTTCGAGTCGCTTGCAGAATATGAGCCTGGGATGGATCGCCGCCGGATCGATTGGAAAGCCAGCGCGCGTCACACGCGGCTCTACGCCCGCGAGAACGAGAGCGAGCGCAACAACCAGATCGTCTTCGCCTTCGATTGCGGGCAAGCCATGTGCGAGCCGGTCGATGGCCTGCCGCGGATCGACCGGGCGGTGTCCGCCGCACTCACCTGCGCCTATGTTGCGCTGAAGAGCGGGGACCGAGTGAGCCTGTTCGGTTTCGCCCAGCGGCCCGAAGTGATGACCCCCTTCATCAATGATGCGCGCGCCTTCCACCGGCTGCAGAGTGCGGCGGCGGGGCTCGATTACCATTCGGTCGATTCCAACTTCACCCTCGCCCTCGCCACGCTCGCCGCGCGACTCCAGCGCCGCTCGTTGATCGTGCTGTTCTCAGATTTCACCGATCCGACGGCGGCGGAATTGATGATTGAAAGCCTGGGGCGGTTGGTCGATCGGCACCTGGTGCTATTTGTGACTATAGCTGACAGTGAGCTGGAAGAGATCGTTGGAGCGGAACCGGGGGATCTGACCGCGCTGGCACGCAGTGTAACCGCTGATGCGCTCGCCCGCCAGCGTGCGCTGGTGCTCCAACGCTTGCGGCGACTGGGCGCGGACGTGATCGAGGCGCCATGGGACAAGATCGGCTACCAGCTGATCGACCGCTACCTTCAAATCAAGCGCAGCGAGGCGATCGGATGAGGTCGCCCATCCTCAGCAGCTGGTTCGGCAGGGGCGAAGTTGCCGCCCCGCCCGATGTTGAGAGCGCGGTTCTGCGCTCGGATCGCTTCCGGCTCGAGCGCGAAGGCGACTGGGCCCGACTCGAGCATATCGTCAAGCGGATGGAGTCCGGAAGGTTGCGCGGGATCAGCGATGAGGACCTGCTGGCATTGCCCATACTCTATCGCACGGCTGCATCGAGCCTGTCGGTCGCTCGCGAGACCTCGCTCGATCTTGCCACGCTGACCTATCTCGAAGCGCTAGTCCAGCGCGCCTGGTTCCAGGTCTATGGTCCGCGACAAGGACTGACCCGCTGGCTCAGCGGTTTCCTGTTCGGCGGATGGAGCCGCGCGGTGCGCGCGATCTGGCTCGACATATGTGTCGCGCTGTTCGTGATGTTGACCGGGACCGTGGTGGGCTGGCTGCTCGTGGAACAGGACAAGGAGTGGTATTACCGCCTCGTGCCTACCCAGTTTGCCGATGCACGCGTACCAGGCGCCAGCCGCGAACAATTGTTGGAGACTCTGGGCACCGAGGAAGGTGCCAATGGGCTTTCAGTCTTCGCCGCCTACCTGTTCAGCAATAACGCCGGGGTCGCCATCCTGGCCTTCGCGCTGGGCTTTGCCTTCGGTATCCCCTCGCTCTTGCTGCTGGTCCACAATATGGCCGTGCTAGGCGCTATGCTGTGGTTGTTTGCCGGGCAAGGACTGGAATGGGAATTCGCGGCCTGGCTGAGTGTCCACGGTACGACCGAACTGTTCGCCATCCTCCTGGCCGGCGCGGCAGGATTGCACATTGGGCGATCGATGGCATTCCCCGGCGATCGCTCGATCCTCACCGCTGCTTCGGAAAGCGGCCGCCGCGCAGCGATGGTTATGGCCGGGGTTGTGTTGATGCTGGTATTTGCCGGTTTCCTTGAAGCTTTCGCCCGCCAATTGGTGGGCGGGACAGCGGATCGCTTCCTGATCGGCGGGACCATGCTGGCACTGTGGCTTGCATACTTCTTCGCCTATCGCCGTCCGGCACAGGGGGACGAATCATGAGCAGTCTCGCCATGGGAATGGCTGGAGGCAATCCGCGGCGCCGAACGATGGTAACGCCGGAAGGCATAGCGGTGCCCATAACGGTTGCTTCGCGCGGCGCGCGGGTCGGCGCACTGATCCTCGATTTCATTTTCCTCTATGTCGGCATGACCATTGTCACCCTGCTGCTGGTGTGGATGTTCGGCGGACTGATGGACGAGCTCACCGAGGATACGCGCGAAACTATGTCAGGTGCAGCCGAGTTCCTGATGATCATCTACATCGGCATGTTCTTCCTCGCCCGGTATGGATACTTCCTCGCATTCGAGCTGGGCCCGCGCGGCGCAACGCCGGGGAAAAGGATAACCGGCATCCGCGTGGCTTCGCGCGATGCAGGCCGACTGACCGCGGAGGCTGTGATCGCGCGCAACCTGTTGCGCGATATCGAATTGTTCATGCCATTGGTATTCCTGTTGGTAGCTCCAAGCGGAGAGGCGGGCAACGCCGGCCTGGCGGGACTCGCCTGGTTCCTGCTGTTCATGGCCTTCCCTTTCTTCAACAAGGACGCGATGCGGGCAGGCGATGTCATTGCGGGGACCTGGGTGGTCGAGGCGCCCAAGGCCAAGCTTGCCGAAACGCTTTCGACCCAAGGTGCCGCCAGGGGTGCAAGCGATCTTACCGGCGCGCGCTATCAATTCGGTGATGAAGAGCTGTCCGTCTATGGCGAACATGAATTGCAGACGCTCGAGCGGGTCCTGCGCGACGGCAATGCCGAGGCATTGGCGGCGGTTCACGAAACGATCTGCCGCAAGATCGGCTGGAACCCCGGGGCGGGCGACGAGCGGGCCTTCCTCGAAGCCTACTATGCGCAATTGCGCGCCCGACTCGAAGGCGGCATGCGGTTCGGTAGGCGCAAGCGGGACAAGTTCTCATGAGCGACTATCGTATCCGACCCGATGATTTGACCAGCCCGATCGTGCTCGACCTGCTGCAATTGCATCTCGACGAGATGCATCGCTGGTCTCCCGCCTGCAAGGTCCACGCCATGCCCGCCGAGCGGTTGCGTCAAGCGGATGTCAGCTTCTTCGCAGCTTGGGACGGCGAAACGCTGGCGGCAGTTGGCGCGTTGAAAGAACTCGACGCAGAACGCGGCGAACTCAAGTCCATGCGCGCGGCTCCGGCCTATCGCGGCAAGGGTGCGGGCAAGGCAATTCTGGGACATTTGCTCGACGAAGCCAAGCGCCGTGGATATCGGTGGGTTGGCCTCGAAACCGGCGGCACGCCCGAATTCGAGCCTGCTGCAGCGCTCTATCGCTCTCACGGATTTGTGGAATGCACACCCTTCGCAGATTATGTTTCGGACGAATTCAGTCGATGCATGGAACTCGTGCTCTATTGATCTGGCGGGTTCGCATCTGAAGAAAATTCCGGTTTTCCTGCCCTGCATGGCTGTGGTAGCCTCCCGCTTAGGGGAGGAAGCCATGCAGAAATTGCTCGGCCTGGTTGTGGCGTTACTGCCGCTGATCTTCGCATTCGCATTTCTTGTGCCGGTGATTGCGCAGGGGATGGATGCGCTGAGTTTGCAGGCTCCGTTCGGATTGCCCACGCTGACATTCGCCTTGATGGTCGGAGGAGCTTGGGGACTGGTCGCTCAATTAACGGGGCGCTGGATATGAACGCCGCCAAAGCAATAACGCCTGCCGATCTTTCCGGCATGAGCGAAGCCGAGCTGCGCAAGCTTGAGAACCAGATCGCACGCAAATATTCTGGCCGGCTTCCGTGGGAAGCAGTTATCTGGGCATTCGGGAACACAGCCGTGTGGCTATCGCTGTGGCCACTGGTTCTGCTCGACGTGATCCCGCTGTGGCTTGGCTTCATCATCGCGACGCTCAATATGACGCTTTGCTACCTTCCAACGCATGACGCCCAGCACGACATAATCGCCCGCAAGGGCCAGAAGCTGCGCTGGCTCAATGAAGCGGTCGGCCATGCCACGACATGGATGATTATCTATCCCTTCAATGTCCTGCGCGTGACGCATATGGATCACCATCGCCACACCAATGACCCAGAGCTCGATTGCGACATTACGTCCAAGGCCGATGGGCCATGGCAAGCCATCTGGGAGACGGTCAAACACCGGCAGCCCAATGGGAAGCGCGCACCGGACTACTTTGCCAGCCTGGCGCGCAATGGGCGAGAGGACCTAGTCTTGCTGGCGATCCTGTACCGTCTGGCGTTCATCGCGATCATCGGCACCTTGGCCTGGAATGGCTATGCGCTGGAGGCGTTGTTCCTGTGGTGGCTGCCGTTCCAGTTGGGCATAACCTATATCTTCTTCTTCCTGTCGTGGGCGCCCCATCGTCCGATGACAGTTCAGGGTCGATATCGCGATACGCGCAGCTGGAAGTCGGCGGTCGGTAATATCGGTTCGATGGGCATGCAGTATCACATCGTCCATCACCTCCACCCCTATATCCCGCTGACGCAGACGCCCGCAGCGTATCGCGAATTGCGCCCAATTCTTGAAGCGCGTGGGTGCGACCTGGGGGCGAATTAGTTCTGCGCGATTTTTCCCTCCGTCCGGCACTGCCATCAGATGTCCAGCCGCTCGCGGATCTGGGGCACGAGAGCTTTTGCGCCGCGTTCCAGCATCTCTACCGTCCCGACGATCTGGACGGCTTTCTGAAGCAGGCATACGCACCCGAGGTGGTGGCGCGCGAAATTGCCGATCCGCAATATGTCCACTCGCTCGCCGACGATGGCAACCGCCTGCTGGGCTATTGCAAGATGCAGCAGCCAAGCGGCTACACTGGGGAATCGGATGCCAGAAATCCGATCGCCCTCAACCAGCTCTACACTCAACCGGACCTGGTCGGGCGAGGGGTTGGTGCAGCGTTGATGGAATGGGCAATTGACGAGGCCCGTGATCGCGGCTGTGATGCGATCCAGCTTTCGGTGTGGAGCGGGAATTTCGGCGCGCAACGCTTTTACGAGCGTTACGGTTTCAGGAAGATCGCCGATATCGAATTCTGGGTTGGATCGCAGTGCGACGAGGAATTCCTGTTCGAGCTGCGACTGTAGGGGTGGGAGAGCGAGCATGAGCAATTTTGGATTCGAGAGCACTGCGGACGATGTGCTTGCGGACAAGGATCTGTCGGGCAAGACGGTATTCGTGACTGGAGGAGCATCAGGCCTCGGACAGGAGACCGCGCGCGCGATGGCGGCCAGGGGCGCGCACGTGGTGCTTGCCGCGCGTGACCAGGACAAGCTGGATCAAGCCGCCAATGCCATCCGCGCAGAAACTGGTAGCGACAAGACGGAAACGATTTTGGTCGATCTGGCTTCACTCGACAGTATCAGGGCTTGCGGTTCAGAAGCCAACCGGCGCTTCGACAAGATAGATATTCTCATCAACAACGCCGGGGTCATGGCATGCCCATTGGGCCGTACCGCCGATGGCTTCGAGATGCAGTTTGGCACCAATCACCTCGGCCATTTCCTTCTGACCAAGTACTTGATGCCCTTGGTACAAAAGGGATCTGACAAGCGGATCATCAACCTTTCCAGCCGCGGGCATCACATCGCTCCGGTGAACCTGGAGGATCCGAATTTCGAGCGGCGTGAATACGACAAATGGCAAAGCTACGGCCAGTCAAAGACCGCGAACATCCTGTTTTCGGTAGGTCTTGAAGATCGCTTCGGTGACGAAGGAATCCATGCCATCGCCCTTCATCCGGGCGGGATCGTTACCAACCTGGGCCGCCACATGACCGAAGAAGACCGGGCGTGGATGTTGAAGCGCATGGAAGAAAATGCTGCCAATGGCGGCGAAGCCTGGAAGACCATTCCCCAAGGCGCAGCCACCACCTGTTGGGCCGCGACTTGCGAAGAGCTGGAAGGACGAGGCGGCGTCTATTGCGAAGACTGCCATGTTGCCAAGGTGGACAATGAGAATCCAGTTGGCGGGGTTCGGTCCTATGCGCTCGACAAGTCAACCGCCGACAGGCTCTGGTCGTTGAGTGAAGAGCTTGTCGGCGAGAGCTTTTCCCGCTGATCGACTGGCTCACTCCGCAATAAATTCGCGCACCAGGCGCATGCAATCTTTGGCTTCTCTTGTCATGGTGAGCACCATGAAATCGTGCATCGCGCCAGCATATTCATAGAGCTTCACTGGCTTGCCAGCCTCTGCCGCGCGTTTGGCGAAACTGCGGCTATCGACGACGAAGATGTCATGCCGCCCCTGGAAGATCGCAATTGGCGGCAAATGCGCCAGATCGACAGGATCGACATAGAGCGGGCTGCAAGCCGGACTGGCGGGATCGCGAGATCCAGCCCAAGCCTCGCCCATCACCCGCAGCGCGTCGATGCGCAGCATGATGTCATTGGCCTCGACGACGCGCGCGGCTTCATCGCGCAGCGTGATATCAAGCCACGGCGAGAACAGCACGACACGTCCGGCTTGCGGTCCCCTGCGTTGCAACAATCGCAGCGCCAAGGCTATCGCCATGTTGGCACCTGCGCTGTCTCCCGCCAGGGTGATGGCCGAAGATTCCCATTGCCCTGCAATCCGGGCAAAGGCAGCGTCGGCAAGGCTTTCGGCGGCGTTGTAACTCGCCTCGGGCACCACTTTATAAAGCGGCAAGGTCAGGCTCGCGCCAGTCGTCTCGACCAGTGCAGCGGCTAGCGGCCAAAGCGGGTCGAGCATAGGCAGGATAAATCCGCCGCCATGCAGATAGAGAATGTGGCGCCGACCGGGCCCGCTCCGTGGATGCATGGTCACGCATTGTTGCCCCTCGAGCTCAAAACGCTCGATCTGGAAGCGTCGCTCGAAGCTCTTGGGCATTGGCGCATCGACGGGCTCATCGCGATGTCCAAGCAATTCCCGGGTCGAAGCCTCATTTAGCGGAAATGGCGGTGGCTGCGTGGAGAAAAGCCAAGTGAGAAGGCGCAGCAACAGGCTGGGCCTGTTTGTCCGAAGTTCGACAAAGTCGGCGGTCATGCGATCGTTTCCTCCGAACACTGGCTCTCCCAGCATATCGCGAGTGTCAAGCGGATAGCGCGACCACAAGCCCTTCATTTAGCCAGCGACCGAGCATTGCACCGGCCCGCATCACAGCGCACTCTAGTCCCTGTTCCTCTGCTAGCCGATCGCATATTTCGCTATAGCACGCGCCGCGCTGCATCGCCTGGAATGCGTCTACTTCGTCAGTTTCAATCATCAGAAAAGTGGGGCGTTCACCTTCGCGCCAAACGAGGCAACCTTGCGGCGCTGCCAGATTGAAATCGGGGCGGACCAATTCGTCCTCGCCCAGCGCTCTCCAAATTGCGCGCATATCGTGCCCGACCATCCGCGCCTCCGAACCGGGCAGGAAAGTGAGCTTGAGATTGCTCCAGTCCTCATCGCCAAATTCCGCCGTGGCGGCAGCAAACGCAGCACCATCCAGCGATCCCGCGTCGCGTGCAGTAAAGGCTTCGAGCATAGACCATTCAAGCCAGGCAAGTTCAGCCACTTCGGGATCGTTGGCGAAAAGCTCGGCGCAGGTCGCATCGAACCCCGCACCAGCATGGTCGAGCGTCCAGCTTGTCGGTGGATTTGCTATCAGGTGATGCGCCGCGGCACGGCGAAATACATCCTCACCCACCCAGCGCACGGTGCGTTCGTAAGTCGCGCACAGGGCCTCGACCAGCGCGCTGCGATAATTGTTGCGATAGATTGCCATGCCGGCCGCGCGGCGCGCATCCCAGTTTGCGGGTACCGGGGCGTCTTCATCAAGGATCTGCGCCATGAAGGCGGTCTGGGCCTGCGCCAAGCTCATGCCGCCATGCTCTCGGCAGATCGGGCAGCCAGTTCCCTGGCCAAATCCAACTCGCCCAGCAACTCGGGCAGGGGCGGGATCTTGTCGTCGCGCTCGATCATGGTGGCAACCGGGCCGAGGTTGGCGCGCGCTTTGGCATAAAGTGCCCACACCGCGTCGCAGACCTGGCGATCGTGCGTGTCGATGACAATCTCTCCGGGCGTGTGTCCCGCAAGGTGGATCTGCCGCACCTTATCAAGCGGCAGGCCGGCAAGGTAATCGTCCGGAGAAAAGCCATGATTGCAGGCGCTGACATAGACATTGTTGATGTCCAGAAGCAGGTAACAGCCGGTGCGCTGCGCCATCTCTGCAATGAATTCCCACTCGGAGAATTCATCCTCTGGGTAGGTCAAATAGCTTGAGGGATTCTCGATCAGCAGCGCGCGCCCCAAATGATCCTGCGCAAATTGGATATTGACGCAAACCGCATCCAACGCCTCTTCGGTCAGCGGCAGTGGCAGCAGGTCGTGGCTGTTGTGCGCACTGGTCCGGGTCCAGCAAAGATGGTCCGATACCCATAGCGGATCGATCCTTCGCTCCAGCCGTTTGAGTTTATCGAGATAGTCGCGATCAAGTCCGCTGGCCGATCCCACGGACATGGAAACGCCGTGCAGGATCACCGGATGCCGTTCACGCAGCTGTTCGAGCACGCGCAGCGGCTTGCCGCCATCGACCATGTAGTTTTCGCTGATCACCTCGATGAAATCGACCGGAACGTCGCCATCGAGGAAATCAGCGTAATGCGTGCGGCGCAAGCCCAGGCCAAAACCTTCGAACGGTTGGATCTGTTCACTCATGGCGCATGCATCTTCTAACCTTGTGTGACCCGGCGCAGGTTGAGGGGGCAGGGGCATTACGCCGGGTCACGAGGGATAGCAGCAAATCAGCCGAGATCGCCGATCGTACCGCCAGCGGTCAGGCATTCACCCGCCTTCATCGCCTTGAAGCCGTGGCCCTTGCAGGCATTCTGGCCCTTGCAGGCGTTTTCGGTCGTGGCGCAGTCGGCGGTGCCCTTGCAGCTGTTGACGCCATAACAATGCACGGTGTCTTCGCTGTTGAGCGCGCCGCCGGTGCTGCCGGCAGGGGCTTCGGCAGCGAAGGCGGTGACCGAAGAAAGCGCCATGGCGCCAGCCAGTGCTGCAAAGCCGGCCTTGCGGGTTTGAATATTCATTGTGTCCTCCAGATGGGATTGATCCGCCCAGGGTGGGCAACGGCGGGTTCGACCCGGCTTGTGCCGTGGTTACAATCTCCAGAAAATTTTCACGCTGTAACCGCGGCAGCAATAGGCGCGAACCAGCGCTCAGATCCGGCATGGCGCCGATCTGAATGACAATACTGGAGTGTTTCAATGACGAACAAGATCGCCCACATCGCCGGGCTCGCCCTAGCCGCCGGTATTTCGGCAGGCCTCGTCGCCTCCCCCGCAGCCGCGCAGAGTGCACCGATGGAAAAATGCTATGGCGTGGCCAAGGCCGGCCAGAATGATTGCGCTGCTGGACCCGGTACATCTTGTGCAGGCACATCCACCCGCGATTACCAGGGCGATGCCTGGAAGCTGGTGAAGAAGGGCACTTGCGAGACCACCAAGACGCCCAAAGGAATGGGTTCGCTCACCCCTATCAAGCGCTGACCGGCAACAGGGGGCTAGGCCATGGGTTTACTGCATTCATTCCACCACCGCTTTGTGAAGCTTGCTGCGCGCGGCCTGTTCGTGAGCCTCGCGCTGCTCGTCACTCGTGTGGCGCTGGCCGGAGTTTTCTGGCGATCGGGTCGCACCAAGATCGTTGAGGGTACGTGGTTCGAAATCAGCGATACCACGCACTTCCTGTTCGAGAATGAATATGCAGGCGTCCCCATTCCGCCTGAAATCGCCGCGCCCATGGCTGCGTTTGCCGAACACTTTTTCCCCGCGCTGCTCGTCCTGGGACTTGCCACCAGATATTCGGCGCTCGCCTTGCTAGGTATGACGCTGGTAATCCAGATCTTCGTCTACCCCGATGCTTGGTGGAGCACGCATATCGTATGGGCCGCAATGGCATTGATCCTAGTCACTAGCGGCGCGGGCAGCTTCTCGCTCGATAGCTTAATTGCTAGAGTGCGCGGCAGATGATCGCAGAGGAAGCCACCCTTGCCCGCCTGATGGCAGCCGCGCAGGAGGGCGACAAACCCGCTTACAATGTGTTGCTGTCAGAGGCGGGCATGTGGCTTGAACGCTATTTCCGGCGGAGGGTGCCCCCGCACCAGCTCGACGATCTGGTGCAGGACGTATTGCTGGCACTGCATCATAAACGGGCGACCTATGATGTGACCCGGCCGTTTCTGCCGTGGCTGGCGGCGATTGCCCGCTATCGCTGGGTCGATCACCTGCGCAAGGTCTACAAGCACGAGAGTGGCCAGCTCGAAGACAACGATGCCTTCGAAGACAGCCACGAGGATGTAGTGGAAGCACGGGTCAGCCTCGAACGGCTGTTCGTCCACCTTCCCGAAAGCCAGGTCGAAGCAATCGAATTGGTGAAGATCGAAGGCCTTTCGATCAAGGAAGCGTCCGAACGAACCGGCCAGAGCGAAAGCCTGGTCAAAGTAAATATCCATCGCGGACTGAAGAAGCTCTCCGCGCTAGTTGAAAAGGCAGATTGATATGACCCGGGATCGTGACAGCATCATCGCGGCCATGACCGAGGAACTTACCCCAGTGCGTGGGTTCAGGTATGGCGATGGAGTGATCCTGGTCAGCTTTGCCCTGTTCTTGAGCGTGCTGGGTGTCGCCTATGTCAACGGACTGTGGAGCGGCATCGTCAAAGTCGAAGCAGCACCATTCTTTTGGATTACGAATGGCTTGTTGCTGCTGTTGGGGTTGGCTAGCGCCAGCGCGGCCATTGCAGCTGCTTCTCCCTATGTCGGCAATCGCCATGATGCACCCAGATGGGCGACGGCGATGGTCGGCGTCCTGCCGCTTGCCGCCCTCATCAGCCTATTGCCAGACGGGCACGGCATGGCAATTGTCGAGGATCCGGTAGGAATCCATTGCTTTACTCATGCGTTGGCCACGTCAAGCTTCACTGGGGCCGCCCTGATCCTGTGGCTGCGCCGCGGAGCACCCGTTTCTCTAAACCTCGCGGGATGGCACGCAGGACTTGCCGCAGGTGCATTGGGCGCGGTTGCTTATGGCCTTTCCTGCCCACTTAATGCTGTGACACATTTGGGCGTGTGGCACGTCCTACCGGTGGCGCTTGCAGCGGTTATCGGCAGGTTGGCGGTACCGCGACTGGTCAGCTGGTGACGTAAGCGACAAGTCTTCACTCCACCTATCATTGCCCCTTCAAATCCCCGCGCCTATATGCGCGCCATGTCATCGGTCAGACCATGGCGCGATATCGCGCGACGCAACAGCCGCCAGATCATGGTGGGCAATGTCCCCGTGGGTGGCGATGCGCCGATCACGGTGCAAACCATGACCAATACGCCCACCGAAGATGCCGTGGCGACGATCGACCAGATCCGCCGCTGCGAGGATGCCGGCGCGGATTTGATCCGGGTCTCCTGCCCGACCGAGGAAGCGACTTCGAGCTTCCGCAAGATCGCCAAGGCAGCCCGGGTGCCGCTGATTGCGGATATCCACTTTCACTACAAGCGCGCGCTCGAAGCGGCCGATGCGGGTGCAGCCTGCCTGCGTATCAACCCCGGCAACATCGGTTCGAACGAACGCGTGGCGGAGGTCGTTCGCGCGGCCAAGGCCAATGGCTGCGCGATCCGCATCGGGGTCAACGCAGGCAGCCTTGAAAAGGACCTGCTGGAGAAATACGGGGAACCCTGCCCCGAAGCGCTGATCGAAAGCGCGCTCGACCACATCAAGCTGCTGCAAGATCACGATTTCCACGAATTTAAGGTTGCAGTGAAGGCAAGCGACGTGTTCCTCGCGGTTGCGGCCTATCATGGCCTTGCCGAGACAGTCGACTGCCCGTTGCACCTGGGCATTACCGAAGCGGGCGGGCTGATCGGTGGGACTGTGAAATCCAGCATCGGCATCGGATCGCTGCTGTGGGCCGGGATCGGCGACACAATCCGCGTCTCGCTCTCAGCCGAACCCGAACAGGAAGTGAAGGTCGGTTTCGAACTGCTCAAGTCATTGGGCCTGCGCACACGCGGCGTACGCGTCGTGTCCTGCCCCAGCTGCTCGCGCCAGGGCTTCGACGTGATCCGCACGGTCGAGGCGCTCGAAAAGCGGCTCGAGCATATCAAAACGCCGATGAGCCTGTCCGTACTCGGCTGCGTGGTCAATGGCCCCGGTGAGGCGCGCGAAACCGATATTGGTATTACCGGTGGCGGCAAGGGCAAGCACATGGTCTATCTGAGCGGCGTGACCGACCACCATGTCGAGGATGCCGAGATGATCGACCACATCGTCAAGCTGGTCGAAGCCAAGGCGGCAGAGATCGGGGCACAGGCCGAAGCCGAGGCGGCGGAGTAACCTGCCATTTCCGACTTAGTTGCCCTATCGACCGCGTTATTCCTGTCGTTCTCTCTGGCGATGGACGCATTTGCCGTAGCCCTGACCCAGGGCGCGCGATTCCGCCACGATTGGAAGAGCGTGGCAAGCATCGCGGCGGTGTTCGGTGCTTTCCAGGGCGTGATGCCCCTGGTTGGGTGGCAATTGGGGGAGTTCGCCCTGCCCGTGGTCGAACGATGGGACCATTGGATCGCGGGCGGATTGCTCGGTTTCCTGGGTGTCCAGATGATCTGGCTTGGGGAAGAAAATGAGGAACCTACCCGCCTTTCCAATCTCGCCTTGCTCGCTGCAGGTGTTGCGACGAGCGTGGATGCTTTCGCTGCCGGAATTACCCTCCCCACCCTTGGCCTTCCGCCGCTCACCACCTGCGCGATGATCGCGGTCGTCACCGCTGCACTGTCGGCTCTCGCCATCGCAATAGGTCGGCGTGCGGGTGATCGATTTGGTCGCCATGCCGAAGTGGCCGGAGGGGTAATTCTGATCGCGCTGGGTATTGGCATCATCGCTGACCACACCGGGATACTGGCCTGACATTGGATCCCGCCCGGATTGTCGCTCAAAAAGCCCGGTTCGTCGCAGTCCAGGCCAATTTTTCAACCCAGCCTCAATCTGCGCGGTATTAGTTTACGCAGATGAACCGACGCGATCTCTTGAAGACTGGCCTTGTCGCAGGTGCGGCGCTCGCGCTGCCTACCCGCGTCTTCGCCACTCCACAGGTCGGTTCGCCGCGCGATCGCAGACTTTTCGAGATCGCCAAGCGCGAACTCGACCGAGCAGGCGATGCAATCTGGAAGCGAGATATCGTCGGCATCGCCGATTTCGGCCTCCATTCGGCAGAGCGCAGGTTCCACTTCGTCAATCTCGATCGCCAGGAAGTGCAGAGCTACCACGTTTCTCACGGCGCTGGCTCTGACCCTGCGCATACAGGCTGGCTCAACCGCTATTCGAATACCGAAGGGTCCAACGCCACCAGCCGCGGCGCCTATGTCACCTGGGAATGGTACGTCGGACGCTATGGCACGTCGGTGCGGCTCGGCGGGCTTGACCAGACCAACAACAATGCTTTCGACCGGGCGATCGTGATGCACCGCGCAAAATATGCCGAGCCTGAGCATATCGAGAGCTATGGCAAATTGGGCCGCTCGAACGGATGTTTCGCCATGGGCGAAGAGCAATTCCGCATTGCCCTGCTCAATCTGTCAGGCGGCCGCCTGCTCTATGCTGACAGCCTTGGCCTGGCGGAGGATGGTTCGCTTGCACCAGTCCGATATGTCGAACCGCTGGTCGCGGCGGATCGACTGGAAGATCGGCCAACGACCTGACCAATCTCTAGGTCTGCAGATCGTCCTCGATCGCGACCACTTCTTCGCTGGATTGGCTTGCACGATTGGCCACGCGTGGCTTGTCGAGGCTGGCCAGTACCGGCGCATCGCGATCATAGATATCCTTGAAGGTCGCCAGTTCACCGTCGATGTCGGTCGCCATGGTGAAATAGGTGATGTAGACTGGCATCTCGCGCTGGATCGGCACGCGGGTATATTCACCTGAGTTAGCAATCTCGATTGTCTCGTCCTTGGTCGCACCCTTGCCCAGGATCGCCATGGTTATCGCCAGTTCCAGCGCACGTTCGGTGCGAATGCAACCGTGGCTCAGCGCGCGGTTATCCTGATTGAACAGATTGCGCGCAGGCGTGTCATGCAGGAAGATTGCGTGCGGATTGGGCATGTCGAGCTTCATCCGCCCCAGTGAATTGGTTGGCCCGGGCTGTTGCACGACCCCGACCCACCCGTTTTCGCCCTTGACTGCCTTATAACCCTGAGTCTTTGCCCAAGCCGGGTTAGCCAGAACCTTGGCCCCCAGACCTTCGCCCTTCACGATCGACTGAGGCACCGTCCAGGTCGGGTTGAAGATCACTCCTTCCACCTTTTCGGCGAGTTGGGGAGTTGCCGTACGCCCCGGCTTACCCACGATAGTACGATATGTGCTGATGATCCGATCATTGACCGTCAGCCGCAGCTGGTACTCGGGGACATTCGTGATGAGATATTGCGTGCCCAGATCGCGCGCGAGCCAGCGCCAGCGATCCATGTTGGCGCGGATGAGTTTGCGCCTTGCAGGGTCCTTGGTCTGGGCCAACTCCTCACGCAACCGCGCATAGTCGGGATGCGTCGGGTGGAGTTGTTCCAGCGTGGCAGCCACGCTGCCGTCCGCTAGCGCCTGGGTCATCAAGTCCGCAGCTCGAAACCGGTCGCGATCGGGATCGACCACAAACCATTGCCGGCGCGCGTCCATTGGCGTGCGACCGTCGCGCAGATCTTCCACCAGCCAAACAAAGCTGCGGCTGGCGATCTGGTCGAGCTCTGCGGAAGGCCCCGAATTGATCGCGGTCTGCAGGGCCTGCAGGTCATAATCCTTCGGATCCAGCCCCTCAGCACCGATCCCTTCGATCACGTAAGCCAGGACCTGTGCCTGCGTAACGGTCCATTCCTGCACAAGCGGAGCCGAAACTGCCTTCAAGTCGCCCTGGACCATCGGGTCAGAGACCATCTTCGGAAAAGCTGCGTCGAAACTCTCGTCCCTTGGCTTCTTTTGTGGTGCAACCTTGGCTGTGGGAAGGAGGTTTTCAGGGTCCCCCGATTGCGCGAATGCCGCATTTGCCGAGCCGCCCAGCAATGCGAACGCAGCTGCGCCAAAACCCAACCAACCCCGAATAAAAGTCATAGTATCAGATACTTCCTTAACCGAACAGCGAGCGCGCCGCAGGTCGCGGCCAGTTGAAATTGCATCCCATATACCGCGACACAGGCCGCGCTATCAACCAATGCGCCTTTCTTGTGCCTGAATTGCCGAAAACGTGGTGACGCGGCCACATCGTCAGAATAAGGCTGCCCACCATGCAACGCCACCTGCCCCTGATGCCAATCATAGTAACCTTGCTTGGCATCGGGCTGCTCTCGTTGATGGACGCCTTCATGAAGAGCGCATCGCTGGCACTGGGTGCATACAACGCCGCGCTGTTCCGTTCGGCCCTGGGGTTTGCCATTGTCGCACCGATCTGGTTGCTGGCCGGTGGGCGCTGGCCCAGCCAAGATGTGCTCAAAGTGCATGTGATCCGCGGGCTGAACGGGTCGATGATGGCGCTGTCCTTCTTCTATTCGCTGACCAAGCTGCCGCTGGCTGAAACCATCGCCATCTCATTCATTGCGCCGGTTGTGTCTCTTTACCTTGCGGCGGTGATGTTGGGAGAGCAGATTCAGCGTCAGGCAATCTGGGGCGCACTGCTGGGCCTCGCCGGCACCCTGGTGATCGTGGGCGGCAAGTTTGGTCAGGGCAATCTCACCGAGGAGACATGGTTGGGATTGGCGGCCATCGTCTTTTCCGCCCTTCTCTATGCCTGGAATCTTGTTCTGCAACGCAAGCAGGCGCTGGTCTCCAAGCCGACCGAGATCACGACATTCTACATGGGTGTCGCGGCATTGGCCTATCTGGTTGCTGCGCCATGGCTACTGGAAGCGCCTGCCATTGACGACCTGCGAGAAGTGGCCATTTCAGCCGTGCTGTCCGTTGGGGGAGCTCTCGCGCTCGCATGGGCCTATGCCCGCGCGGAAACTCAGGTCTTGGCGCCGCTCGAATATTCCGGATTCCTGTGGGCGAGCCTGTTTGGCTGGGTGCTGTTGCGTGAGAATGTCACGGGTTCGACGGTTGCAGGTACCGTGCTTATCGTGATTGGCTGCTGGATATCGACCCGCAGGCGCCCTGAACAGAGTGCGATCTAGGGCGCGAGCACAGGGTCAAACTCTTGACCTGAGGCCAATGAAAGAGCAGGTGCCGCGGCAAACGCGAATCCCTCTTCTCCCCAGGGTAACGCGAACCCATGAAAGGATGACACGCGCCCATGACTCAGGTCGGCCAGGACACGCTCGGTACCCGCTCAACCCTCAACGTCAACGGCAAGGATTATGCTTTTTACTCCTTTGCCAAGGCAGCAGAGAAGATTGGCGACATTTCTCGCCTGCCGATTTCGATGAAGGTGCTGCTGGAAAACCTGCTGCGGTTTGAAGATGGTGGTTTCACTGTATCGACCGACGATATCAAGGCGATTGCCGATTGGCAGAACGACCCCGTCACCGGCAGCGAAATCCAGTATCGTCCGGCACGCGTGCTGCTGCAGGATTTCACCGGCGTGCCCTGCGTCGTCGATCTTGCTGCGATGCGCGATGCGATTGCCAAGCTGGGCGGCGATACCGCCAAGATCAATCCGCAGGTTCCCGTGAACCTGGTGATCGACCACTCCGTGATGGTGGACGAATTCGGCCACCCCAAGGCGTTCGAGAAGAATGTGGAGCTGGAATATGCCCGCAATGCCGAACGTTATGACTTCCTCAAGTGGGGCTCGAAGAGCTTCAAGAACTTCACCGCAGTGCCCCCCGGCACGGGCATCTGTCACCAGGTCAACCTCGAATATCTCGGTAAGGGCGTGTGGTCTTCCGAAGACCAGGACGGCGCAACAGTAGCCTATCCCGACACCTGCGTCGGCACCGATAGCCACACCACCATGATCAATGGCCTGGGCGTGCTGGGCTGGGGCGTTGGCGGGATCGAGGCCGAGGCGGCGATGCTGGGCCAGCCCGTATCCATGCTCATCCCAGAAGTGGTCGGCTTCAAACTGACCGGCGCGATGGGCGAAGGCATCACCGCCACTGACCTCGTCCTGACCTGCGTGCAGATGCTGCGCGAAGTGGGCGTGGTTGGCCGGTTCGTTGAATTCTACGGACCGGGCGTTGCCAATCTGACTCTGGCCGATCGCGCCACAATCGCCAATATGGCGCCCGAATATGGCGCAACCTGCGGCTTCTTCGGGGTGGATGACAAGACGCTTGACTATATGCGCCTGACCGGCCGCAGCGAAGAGCAGATCGCGCTGGTCGAAGCCTATTCGAAGGAACAGGGCATGTGGTTCGATCCGGCGAATGAGCCGGTCTTCACCAATACGCTCTCACTCGACATGGGCGCAGTCGTGCCCAGCCTCGCCGGACCCAAACGCCCGCAGGACAAAGTCGTGCTGCCCGAGGTCGACGAGCTGTTCAACGGCGATCTGGCCAAGCTCTACAATAAGGACGCACCAACGCGCGTACCGGTTGAAGGCAAGGACCATGACATTGGCGATGGCGACGTGGTGATCGCCGCCATCACCAGCTGCACCAACACTTCGAACCCCGACGTGCTGATCGCCGCCGGTCTGGTTGCGAAGAAGGCCAACGAGCGTGGCCTCAAGCCCAAGCCATGGGTCAAGACTTCGCTCGCGCCGGGATCGCAGGTGGTCACCGATTATCTGGTCAAGGCCGGCCTGCAGGAACATCTCGATGCGATCGGCTTCGATCTCGTCGGATATGGCTGCACCACCTGCATCGGCAATTCGGGCCCGCTGGCCCCGCCGATCAGCAAGGCGATCAACGGCAACGATATCGTCGCCGCTTCGGTCCTGTCGGGCAATCGCAACTTCGAAGGCCGCGTCAGCCCCGATGTGCGCGCCAACTTTCTCGCTTCACCCCCGCTGGTGGTCGCCTATGCCCTGAAGGGCACTGTCACCACCGACATGGTCGATACGCCGATTGGACAGGACCAGGACGGCAATGACGTCTTCCTGAAAGATATCTGGCCGAGCAATGACGAAGTGGCGGCGGTCCGCAATTCGAGCATCGACCGTTCGATGTTCGAAAGCCGCTACGCCAATGTCTATCTGGGTGACGAGCACTGGCAGGCGATCAAGGTCGAGCCGAGCGACACCTATCAGTGGCGCCCGGGCAGCACCTATGTCGCCAACCCACCCTATTTCGATGGCATGGAGATGACCCCTGCCCCCGTCACCGACATCCGCGATGCCAAGCCGCTCGCAATCCTGGGGGACAGCGTCACGACCGACCACATCAGCCCCGCCGGATCGATCAAGGAAGATTCACCCGGCGGCAAGTATCTGATGGAAAACCAGGTTTCGAAGGCAGACTTCAATTCCTACGGTTCGCGCCGCGGCAATCACGAAGTGATGATGCGCGGCACTTTCGCCAATATCCGCATCAAGAACGAAATGGTTCCGGGCGTCGAGGGTGGTGTGACCACCTACAACGGCGAGCAGATGGCGATTTACGACGCCGCGATGAAGCACAAGGCCGATGGCACGCCGTTGGTGGTGATCGGCGGCAAGGAATACGGCACCGGTTCAAGCCGCGATTGGGCTGCCAAGGGCACGATCCTGCTGGGTGTACGCGCGGTGATCGTCGAAAGCTTCGAGCGCATCCACCGTTCGAACCTGGTCGGGATGGGCGTGTTGCCGCTACAGTTCAAGGCGGGCGACACGCGCGAGACGCTGAGCCTCAAGGGTGATGACAGCTTCACCATCCAGGGCTTGGCTGACCTGACACCGGGGCAAGATATCGAGGTTGCAGTAACTCGTGCTGATGGGTCAACGTTCAGCTTCACCGCGCTGTGCCGCATCGATACGGCGAACGAGATGGAATATTACCGCAACGGTGGTATCCTCCAGTATGTCTTGCGCAAGCTCGCCTCCTAGTCGCTTGAGCTTTACGATCTCGGCAGCGGCAGCCTTGCTGCTGCTCGCCGGGTGCGATGCAGCCGAGGCCGATGTTCCGTTTGAATCTGCGGAACAATTGGCCGCGCTCGGGCAGGTCGATACGGTCGAACCGCAGGCGCTCGAACAATTGGCGAAGAGCGGCAAGGCGCGGCTGATCGACGTTCGGACCGACGAAGAAGTGGCCGAGGGCATGATCCCTGGCGCGGAGCATATCGCGCTGGACAAGTTCGATCCGGCCAAGCTCGACCTTTCCGATGGGCGTGAGCCGATACTTTACTGCCGCTCCGGCCGCCGGTCAGAGCAAGCTGCTGAAAAGCTTTCCAAATTCACAGGTGAGCCGACCCGCCATTTGAAAGGCGGCATCAATGCCTGGCGCGATGCAGGATTGCCGGTGGTCAAGCCGGCACTTTTCTAAGAAAAAGGGGCGGCGATCGCTTGGATCACCGCCCCAGACCAGGTTTGAAGTTCCGTAAGCAGGGCGGTTCAGGCCCCCTTGCGGATCTTGAACTTGCGCCGGCCAAGGATCGCAGCGGCCGCCGCACCGAACAAGATGGTCATCGGCGGCGCGGGGACATCGGTCCCGCTGCTGGTGCCGCC